>JAAYEJ010000065.1 GCA_012728835.1 Candidatus Brocadiaceae bacterium
GCGGGGCTCTGAGCGTATTCCGGGAAGGGCTGGAATGGCTGCGGCAACACGGAGTGCCGCCAGGGCTGAACCGTCTGCGCATCACGCCTGCCCTGGAGAACGTCCAGTGAAACTGGGGACGGGTCAGAGCGCGTTTGCCTTGACAGCGCCAGGCGGCGGGCGTAACCTACCGGGGCTTCGTCTCTGGTGCGCCGCGGCACTCTGTACCCGGTTGGTCCGGGGCGGCTGGGGCGGCAACGAAGGGGATCTCAAGAAGGGGAGGCCGACGATGGCCAAACTGGCGATCCACGGCGGCGAGCCGTGCATCAAGGAGCCTGCGTACACGAAGTGGCCAATCGTGGACGAGCGTGACGTCCAGCACGTTGCGGAGGTTGTTCGCGCCGGCCGCGGCGGTTGGTGCCGCCTGGGCGTCGAGGACAGCGAGGTGACCGCTTTCGAGCAGGAGTTCGCCGCCTTCCAGGGCGTCAAGCACTGCCTGGCCGTCAACAACGGCACGGTGGCGATCGAGTGCGCACTGGCCGGGCTGGGGCTTCGCCCGGGCGAAGAGGTGATCGTGCCCGCCATCACCTTCGTCGCCACGGCGTCCGGCGTCCTGATGGCACGGGGCATTCCCGTGTTCGCCGACGTGATTCCGGAGACCTGCCAGATCGACCCGGAAGACATCGAGCGCAAGATCACCAAGCGCACGCGGGGCATCGCCCTGGTGCACTACGGCGGCTACCCCTGCGACATGACGCGGATCATGAAGCTGGCGAAGAAGCACAACCTGTTCGTGCTCGAGGACTGCGCGCACGCGCAGGGCACACAGTGGAACAAGCGCGGCGCCGGCTCGATCGGCGACGTCGGGACGTTCAGCTTCCAGGGCTCGAAGGCCCTGACCAGCGGCGAAGGCGGCGCCATCGTCACGAAGCGCAAGGACGTCTACGAAGCCTGCTGGGCCTACCACCACATCGGGCGAGGGCTGTCCGCCGAGAAGTACGAGCACGAGACCGTCGGGCCGAACCTGCGCCTGTCCGAGCTGCAGGGCGCCATCCTGCGCACGCAGCTCGAGAAGCTGCCCGCGCAGGTCGAGCAGCGCATGGCCACCGAGGCCAGGATCATTGAAGGGCTTGCTGACATCCCCGGCATCAAACCGCTGAAGCAGGACCGGCGCGTGACGCGGCGCGGCTACTACTTCAGCGTCTTCCGCTACGATGAGAAGGCATGGGGCGTCGACCGGGAGACGTTCCGGCGCGCGTTCGGCGCAGAAGGCCTCCGCATCGGCTGCGGCTACGCCACGACCGTCTACGAGCTGCCCGTGTTCGCCAAGTGCGCCTACGACGCCACCGGCTGGCCGGTGGCCGAGGGCGAGAAGGGACACGGACGCGTCGTGCGGTACAACAAAGTGCGCTGCCCGAAGGCGGAATACGTCGCGCACCACGAGCACCTGACGTTCGGCGCGCACACGCTGCTGAACCCGCAGTTCGCGGACCAGGCGCTGGCCGTCCTGCACAAGCTGTGGGACAACCGCGACGAACTGAAGGGCTGAGGCCGATGCTGCGCAGAGGCGGCGCCTGGGTCCCCCCCCGGCGCCGCCTTGTGCTGTACGCACGGCGCCCGGGCGTTCATTGCGGCCCTGCGGCCGGGCGGCTATGATGGACAGAGGTACGGAGGACGAGCAGTGGAAGTGCGTGCGGCGGGTGTTCGGCTCCTGGCAGTGCTGGTGGCGGGCCTGCTTGTGGTCGGTGGCGACGGCTGCGGCCGGACCGAAGAGGCAACAACGGACGTCAGTGACGCAGCGGCGGCCCTTCGTCGGGAAGGTCTCGCCTACGACGTGAGCGAGACGGCCGTGCTGGGCACCATCGGCGCCGAAGGCCTGCGCCTGACCGGCCCGGGTCTGGAGGTGGAACTGTACGTCCTCAACGAACGGGACCACCGCGACCTGGCGCTGACGGCGGTCGCGCGGCTTGCCGCCGGCCAGAGATCCCGGGGCGAACCGTTTCCCGCCCAGGGATTCGCAGCCGGCGACCTGTTCGTGCTGGTCCGGAAGGAACCCGTCGAGGGCCGGGTGCGAAGGGCCCTGGAACGCGTCCTGGCGGCAGCCGAGACGCCGGACGACACGAAGTAGAAACGAGGCGTTATGTATTCCAGAGGAAATGCTGCGAAGGACTTCTTCTCCGGGTCTCCCCTGCACCGCCGGCTGAGCCGGGCGCTCTGTGTGCCGGTCGCCGTCGTCATGCTGGCCGTGCTGGCCTCCGCGCCCGGGTGCGACAAGGCGCCAGAGGGAGGGGCCGCGACGCCGGCGGGTGCCCCGGCGCGCGACAACACGGTGCTGGCGACCGTGAACGGGGAACCGATCACGGCGGGCGACCTGGCGGACGCGCTGGCCGCCCTGCCGGAGCCCGCGCGCACCGCCTTCAAGAGCGACCAGATCGAGTTCCTCGATGGCCTGATCGTGCGCAAGCTGCTGCTCCAGGAAATCCGGAAGACGTCCGACGGAGAGGCGCCTGCACGGGACGACGACGCGGCCGTGCAGGACTTCATCATGGCCAGGGTCATGTCCCAGGTGGAGGTGGCCGAGGAGGACGTCCGCGCGTTCTACGAGGAGCACAAGGACGAGATGGACGGCGAGCCGACCTTCGAGGAGGCCAAGGAGTTCCTGACCGCCTACGTGACCATGGAGAAGCAGCGCGCGGCTCTGAAGGCCCATGCGGGCGCTCTGCGGGAGAGCGCGGCCGTGACCTACAACGAGGAGTGGGTGGCCGAGCAGAAGGCGCGGGCCGCCGACAATCCCCTGGACCAGGCTCTGAAGCTGGGCCGGCCCGTGCTGGCGTCGTTTGGGGCGGAGCACTGCCCGCCCTGCGTGCGGATGAAGCCCGATCTGGAGGCCCTGGCCGAGGAGTACCGCGGGCGGGCGGAGATCCTGATCATCGACGTCGATGACCACCCTGAGCTGGCCTGGCGGCTGAAGATACGGTACACGCCGACCCAGATCTTCTTCGATGCGTCCGGCGAGCAGGTGGCCCAGCAGGTCGGCGCCATGTCGCGAGAGGACATGGTGGAGCGGCTGAAGGCGTTGGGCGTCGAGTAGGCCCTCACTTCGCTGCCGGCGTCTGCGGTGCTCTGCCGGGCGGGCGGCTGCCATCCCCCATGAGGAGCCCATCGTGAAGGTGCACCCGAATATTCTGCTGCTCGTCATCGACTGCCTGCGGTCCGATTTCGTCCACACGCTCGGGCTGGCCCGCATCCCGACCATCGATCGCCTCTGTGGCGAGGGTTTCGCGTTCACGAGCGCCATTGCCGGTTCGACGACGACCACGCCCTCCTTCGCCGGCATACTGACGGGGCGGTATCCCTACGAGACCGGCGTGCGCAGCCACTCCGGCCATCGACTGAGCCCCGAGGTCGTCACGCTGCCGGAGGTCCTGCGGGGGTGCGGGTACTTTACGCATGCGGAAGTGTGTGGGCCCCTGGGGCCCGAGGTCGGCCTGGATCGGGGGTTCGAGCACTACGACCTGCGGACCCGGAAGGAGGACGTCCATCAGGAATGGGGGCGGGAACTCCTGGGGCGGATCGCCGGGCTGCCGCAGCCCTGGTTCCTGCTCCTTCACGTCTGGGCCCTGCACAGACGGCGCCACGTGCTGCCGGAATGCGACAACGCGCGGCACGGCCGCACCGAGTACGCGCGCGCCCTCTCCAGCATCGACGTTTACCTGGCCCGGCTGCTCGGGTGCCTGCCGGAGCGGACGCTGGTTGTGCTGACGGGCGACCACGGCGAGGAGATCGCGCGGAACCCGCTCCACAGGCGCATCGGGCGGTTGCGGCGGAAGCTCTACCGCGTCGCGCTGAAGCACGGGCTGACCCACAAGCACATCTCACACGCCCTCCGGGGCTACCGCGACGGGCACGGCCACTCGCTCTACGACGAACTGGTCCGCGTGCCCCTCATCTTCTGGTGCCCCGGCCTGATGCCGGCGGGCCGCAGCGACCTTCAGGTGCGCCACGTCGACGTGCTGCCAACCCTGGCCGAGGCGGCCGGCGCGGCCGTCCCCGACGGCATTGCCGGCGAGGGGCTGATGGCGATCGTGCGCGAGGGGCAGGGCCGGCACCGGGACGCCTACCTGGAGGCGGTGGGGACGACGCGGCCGAACAAGGATGACTGGCTGGCGGGCCTGCGGGTGGACAACCGCTACAAGTACATCTACGCACCCTATCGCCAGGGGTTCGAGCCGGAACTGTACGACCTGCAGAGCGATCCGGGCGAGCGGCGGAACCTCGCGACCCTCCTGCCGGAGGTCACGGCCGACCTGCGCGGACGGATCGAACGCCTGGGGACGGACCGCCAGGCCGGGGTGCGCATGGATGCGGCCGAAGAGGAGCGCGTGATGGCGCGGCTCCGCGACCTGGGCTATGCCGACGGCGCCTCCGAACAGGAGCCGGCGGACTGAACAGGGGCGGTGCGACTGCACGGTGGACGAAAAAGGGGCCCGCCTTCCGGCGAGCCCCTTGTCTTCAGGGCCGGCAGGAGCCGTCCGCTCAGACCTCCGAGAAGACGAGCGGGTGGATGCTGGCGCCGTTGATCTTGAACTTCTCGACCCGCCAGGCGCCGATGCCTGTGAACGGCGCCGGGCCGTCGAGCCAGCCCTTGATATCGACCTTCCCGATCACGGAGCCGTCCACGAATGCGCCGGTGGTCTCGGCCCAGTTCAGGTTGAACTCGTCGCCGGGGCCGGCGACGAGGCCGGCGGCAATTGTGCTGGACGAGACGTTCCCGCCGATCTTGATCTTCTGGATGCTGCCCCCGCCGAACGTGTCGGCGTTGGCGTCCGTGCCGCCGATCGCCCAGTCCGCGCCGAGATCGGCGCCGGCCAGGATGCGTGCATGCTGCACATTGCCCTTGACGTCGATCTGGCCGATGTCGCGGGCGAAAACCTGGACCATGTCGGCCTCGGCGGCCTGGCCGAGCAGTGAGCCGCCGAACCGGAGCTTGGACAGGACTCCGCCGACGTTCACGCGGGACCCCGAAAGCATGTTGCCGGTCTTGGACTCGAAGGAGGCCACCGAGCCGCCGGCCTGGAGGCTGGAGCCGAAGTTGCCGGCGAGCTGGATCTTGCCGGCGTTGCCGGCCAGGACCATGTCGCCGTGGTAGCCGCCGGTCTTGGTCGACAGGCCGCTCAGCGAGTAGCCCTGGCCGTCCCGGCCGGTGATCACCACATCGCCGTTGATCCCTCGTGCGGTCTGGACCTTGCCGATGAAGCTCTCGCTATAGACGGCGACTGCGTCGTTGGTGTCGCCATCGGCGTCGGCATCGGCCGGGACGTCGACGTCGGCGACCGTCAGGCCGTTGACATCGTAGCCAGCGATCCCGGAGTTGAGCTTGATGGAGCCGATCGGCGCGTCGGAGACGATGAAGGCGAGGTCATCGGCGAAGCCCTTCCGGGAGTCCTTGATGGACTTCACGTAGGACGCGCCGGAGATGGCGATCCCGAGCCCGTCGGCGGAGTTCGCGCCGCCGATCGTGATGCTCTTGATCTCGATGCCGTTGCCGAGCCTCACCTCGATGTCGCCCGGGTCCACGTTGGAGTTGCCGTCCACGTCGTAGACGGCCACGACCACGTTGCCCCACTGGCGCAGGACAAGCAGCTTGGTGATGACGGGGATGCTGCCGGGGTCGACGGTGGTCGTCTGGTTCCCGGCGATGTCGGTGACCGTCACCGCCACGTCCGGCGTGGCATAGCTCTCGATGCCGCTGAAGGCCACGCCGGTGTCGATCGTGAGCTGGGCGGTGTAGATGCCGTCGCCCGCGACGGCGTCGCCGTTGGTGCCGTTGTCGACCATCGCGACGGCATCCGGGCCGCCGAATCCGCTGAGGTCGACGAAGACGCTGGCCACGTCCGTGTTGGCGTCGCCCAGGAGGCTGTTGTCCCAGGTGACGGTCAGCACGTCGCCGGCGTCGGCCACACCGATGATGCCGTCGTCGAACGACAGCCACGCGGTGATGTTGCCGTCGGTGACGACCGGGGCCGTGCGGTCGACGGTGACCGTCAGCGCGTCGGAGTGCTCGGATTCCGATCCGCCCTCCCAGGCCGTGACCGTGTAGTCCCAGGTGCCTTCCGGCTCGCCGATGGCGGCGAAGGTCGTCCCGGTGCCCGTGCCGACCAGGGTGCCGCTGCGGTAGACGCGGAATTCGTTTGTCGACGAGTTGACGTTAAAGATGAGGACGGGCGCGTTGGTGATGTCGTCCGAATCGCTGACGCCGGAGTCGCTGCCCGGCTGCAGGTCCGGTGCGGACGGGATCTCCGGGCCGGCGTAGAACACGACGGCCTGGCTCCAGGCGCCGTCGTTGTCCCGGGCCCGCGCCAGGAAGGTTTGTGCCCCCATGGTCGAGGTGGGCGTCTTGTACTGCCACGACCAGCCCAAGTTCGGATCGTCATCGCGGCCGAGGAGGATATCGACTCCCAGGTCGAGTTCGCCGTTCCCATTGGCGTCGCGGTAGAACTCGACTTCCACGACGGTGCCGTCGTCATCCTGGACGTCCTCGGCGATCAGGGTGAACCAATCGTCGGCCGGGATCGGCAGCGGGTCGCCGGTCAGGTTACCGATGGTGGGCGGTATGTCCACGTGGCCCGTCGTGCTGGGCGCGTTGACTTCATCGCTCCAGTAGCCCTCGTTGTCCCGGGCGCGCGCGAAGTAGGTGTGGTCCCCAGGCTCCCAGGTAGGCAGGATGGCCAGGGACCACCCGCCGATCTCCGAGGTGTCGATCCCGAGCACCTCGTCCTCCTCCTCGTTCAGCACGCCGTCGTCGTTGGCGTCACGGTAGAACACGACCATGTCGACGTATCCGTCGATGTCGGCTACCGTCGTGGCCGTCAGCACGAGGTTCTGGGCGTAGTGGACGGGGTCCGGAGAGAGCGTCAGCCCGGCGATGGTCGGGCGACGGGGCACGTTGACGGAGGCCGCTGCGCTCCAGCCACCGCTGTCGTCCTGTGCTCGTGCAAAGAAGACGCGGACGGCCGTGGGGTCGGCAAACTCCAGTTCCCAGGTGCCCGGGGCGACCTGCGTGCCGAAGCCGATCAGGGCGTCCAGACCTTCCTGATAGGTGCCGTTGCCGTTCGTGTCGCGGTAGAAGGCGACGGTCGCCACGGCGCCGTCCGTGTCGCCGACGTCGGTGGCGGTGAGCTTGAGCATCTGCCCCGGGATGAGCTGGGCCGGATCGGCCGTCAGGCTGCCGATGGCCGGCCGGCCGTTGACGAGGCCATCGACGACGGCGGCATCGCTCCACGCGTCGAGGTCATCCTGCGCGCGGGCGAAGTAGGTGTGATCGCCGGGCGCCCAGTTGACGGTGAGGGTGAAGGAGTAGTCGTTGCCCGTGGCGGTGTAATCCGTGCCGAGCAACTGGTCGACGCCGGCGTCGAGGATGCCGTTGTCGTTGACGTCGCGGTAGAACTCGACCCGCTGCACGGTCCCGGGGACGGCGTCCGTCACGTTCTGGGCCGTCAGGACCAGGTTGGCGCCCTGGGTGACCGGGTTGGGGTTCAGGACCAGGCCGCCTATGGTCGGCCGTGCGTTCTCGACGCGGCCGGTCGTCTGGATGGCGTAGCTCCAGCCGTTGTCGTTGTCCCGCGCGCGGACGAAGTAGACGTGGGTGCCCACGGTCCATTCGGCCGGGCCTTGCCACCACCATTCGCCCGGGACACCTGTGCTGACCGGGTCTTTGATGAACGACGGCTCCAGCACGTCGTCGATGCCGACCTCCAGCGCGCCGCTGGAGTTCGAGTCGCGGTAGAAGACGACCTCCTCGATCGTGCCGTCGTCGGTCACGCCGGTGGCCGTCAGGATGAGTTCCGTGCCCTGCGGAACGGGGTCCGGAACGTCGGTGAGGGCGGCAACGACGGGACGGGCGTTGACGTTGCCGGTGGTCGTGGCCGTGGCCGTGGCCTCGTAGTTGTCGGTGACCAGGGCGAGGTACTGGTAATCGCCGGGCGCCCATGTTGCCGGGCCGGACCATCGCCAGCCGCCCGCCGCGCTGGTGTCGACGCCGAGCAGGACGTCTCCATCGCTGACGTCGCCGCTTGTGTCGGAGTCGATGTAGAAGGCGACCGAATGGACGTCGCCGTACGGGTCGTCGACCCCGACGGCGTTCAGTGTGATGTAGTCGCCCTGCGTGACGGGGTCGGGGGAGTCGGCCAGGCTGTCGATGACGGGCGGCAGGTTGCTGACCGTGTTCACGACCTCGGAGGTCGGGCTCCAGTCGTCGTAGAAGTCCTGGGCCACGGCGAAGTAGGTGTGTTCGCCCGGGCTCCAGTTGACGCGCACCGTGATCTCCCAGTCGGCGCCTCCGGTGTTTGTGCCCGTGCCCAGGAAGTAGTCGACGTAGGGGTTGAACGCGCCGTCCCCGTTGATGTCCCGGTAGAAATGCACGCGGCGGATGTTCGGGTTGCCGCTGTTGGCGCCTCCCACGACGTTCACGGCCGTCAGGGTCAGGTAATCGCCCTCGTCGATGACCGGGTGACTGACCTGCACTTCCCCGATCGTGGGGCGCGTGTTGGCCATGGTTCCCACAGCCACGCTGTCGGCGCCGTCGGTGTCGAAGGCGCGGGCCCAGAAGACGTCGCCTGTGTCCTCCAGCGGGCCGGTCCAGATCCAGCCGTCGGCGGCGTTGATGTCCACGCCGAGCAGGGTGTCGGTCGCCGCGTCGAACACGCCGTCGCCGTCGTCGCGGTAGAACTCGACGTAGGCGACGGCCCCGTCCATGTCCTGCGCGCCGTAGGCGGTCAGGGTCACGTCGTCGGCGCCCGTCAGTTCCTCACGGTTGGCCGTCAGGAGCCAGACCGTCGGGCGCTGGTTCAACGGCACGATCGCCGAGACAACTGTGCTGTAGCCCTCGTACTGCAGGTTGTCGGGCCAGCCCCAGAGGTTGTCGAACGCGGTGGCGTGGTATGTGACCTGGCGCTGTGTGCCGGGCAGGATGGAGTAGCGCGACTGGAACTCGAACGGCAGGCCGATCTGCGGGATCTCGCCGCTGTAGGGCGTCAGGTCCAGCGGGTCACTGTGATGGTAAGGATAGGCGGACCGCAGGAAGGCGAGGTTGTGCTGCTCGGCGACGACAAAGGACTGCACGCCGTCGCCATCGAAGTCGCCGGCGACGATGGCGACCGGATTCAGCAGTGGGCCGGGCAGTTGGTAGTTGGACAGCCAGTAGTTGAGGTCTGCGTCGTCGAACTCGGGCCGGTATCGCCGGGCCGGGTCCTGGTACTCATGCTGGTAGACCTGCCAGGTGCCCAGTTCCCCGGCGTCGCCGGCGTTGTTGAGCAGGATGCTCAGAGTGCCGTCGGTGTTGACGGTGACGAGGTCAACGTAGTACTCATTTTCGTACTGACCGCTGCTGCCCTGGTCCCAGTCCCAGTCGGGCTTGGACGGGCTGTCGCGGAACAGGTCGGCGTCGATGTTGTGAGCAAGGATGTACACCGGCGTCCGCCCGATGTTGTAGGTCACGCTGCGGGTGTCGGCGTCGCCCAGGCCTGTGAAGAAGCCGGCATAGCCGACGCGGCTTCTGGTCCACAGCCGCCGGTCCCCGAACAAGACCGTCACTTCGTTCGTCAGGGGATTCGAGATAGCAAGGTCTGTATCGATCCGTTCATTGGAGTTGCGGTTGTAGTCGTCCTCCATGAAATCGGCGGCCGTGATGGATGTCCCGGCACCGAACGGGGTCGCGTAGTCGGCATCGAAGGTGCCCGCGGCGAGCTCGATCCTCAGGAAGTACTCCACGTCATTGCCGCCATCGAGCGGTTCGTTCTCATCAATCGAGTAGGCCGTGAAGGGGTCGGCCCCATCGATTTCCTGTCCGGCGACTGCGACATAGTAGCTGTCGGGATCGGCCCCAAGAACCACGACAAGCTCGTCGCCGTTCTCTCCACTCATTTCCTGGAAACCGACGATGCTGCCGGTTGAATCGAAGACGTAGACATACAGGTTGTCCGCGTCGTTTCCCGGTTCAGCAAGGCGGGTCGTGGTGATGGTCAGTTCCCTGGCGCCTGCGCTCCTGAGGCGGTAGAAGTCGACGTCGCCGTCATGGATCCACTGCGGGTAGAAGTCATCGCCCCGCGTGCCGAGCGGCCCCGACGGTTCCGCCCTGTATGAAGTCTTGTATGCCCAGCGGTACTCAACCGCCTCGTCGACATCCAGCCCGCCCAGGATGCCGGTCTCCATGGCGCGGCCGATGACGTTGCCGGGATCGAAGTAGTCGATGTAGTCTTCCGCGAGCCAGTTAAACAGGAAGACCGGCCCGTTCGGGCCGACCATGGCGATGTCGTCGCCGGACTCGTAGTCGATCTGTGTGGACAGGATGTCCTGGATTCCCTGAAACACCGCCGGACGGTCCCCGGGGTAGTTGGGGTAGTCGCCGTACGTGTAGATGCGGTCGAGTGTGAAGGCGCCCGTGCCGTCGCCGACCAGGACGGGTATCTCGCTGTGCACGGAGCTGGCGAGGATCAGGTCCAGGAATCCGTCGCCGTTGTAGTCGCCCGTGGCCAGGGAGTCGGGATGGATGGGCGAGGGGTCGGCCGGTCCATTGTAGTCGACGTCGTAGTCCGTGTGGGATGTGAAGTAGCCCGCCCCGCTGTTCAGCAGCACGACGGCATGGGCCAGCCGGTAATCCGGGTGTCCGGAGCCTGCGGCCGGATCGCCGAAGGCCGCCAGGGCCAGGTCGGGCGCGCCGTCGCCGTTGAAGTCGCCGACGACCATGTCCTTCGGGTTGTAGTTGGCGCCGATCTCCGGGTCATAGAGGTCGACGACGGAGGTGGTGTAGAAGTTGCCGGCGCCGTCGTTGAAGAGCACCGAGACGAAGTCGATTCCGCCCGTGCCGGTCACGTCCACCGTGACGGCGATATCCACGTGGCCGTCAGCGTTGAAGTCGGCCTTCACCTGGGAGGTGATCTCCCAGTCAACCACGCCCATGTCCCATCGCCAGCCGCCGGTCGAGTTGTAGTCGGAGCCCCAGTCGGTCGGGGAGTCCTGGTACGGCCAGTAGGTGTTCGGGGCATGGACGCTGAAGGTGACCCACTCGACGTTGCCGTCGGAGTCCATGACGCCGTTGGCGATGAGCGAGAACTCGTCGCCGAGGTGGATCGGGCTGGCGCCGGGCTCCAGATCGTCGATGTGGGGGTTCTGGTTGAGCGTCCAGACGGGGATGCTCTCCGCGCCCGCATTGTCGGTGGCGATGGCGAAGTAGACGGGGCTGATGTCGGGGTCCCAGTCCACGAGCACGGTCAGCGACCAGTCGCCGCCGCCCATGTCGGTGCCGTAGCCCATCAGGATGTCGATGCCGGGGTCGTAGTAGCCGCTGTTGTAGACGTCGCGGTAGAAGGCGACGTTGGCGATGCTTCCGCCGGGATCGGACACCCCGCTGGCGGTGAAGGTGACGGGCTGGCCGGGCACGGCGGGGTTGGGGTTGTTGGTCAGGGCGACGACCGTTGGCTTCTGGTTGACCGTCCCGTAGGTGTAGTCGCCCCAGCCGCCGCTGTTGTCGCGCGCGCGGGCGAAGTAGCCTCCCGTGGTCCACGTGACCAGTGTGCTGAGCGACCAGCCGCCGGCCGCGTCGGTGTCCGAGCCGAGGAAGAGGTCGCCGCCGTCGTAGACACCGTCGCCGTTGGCGTCGCGGAAGAAGTCGACCCGCGTGACGGAGCCGTCGGGGTCATAGACGCCGCCGGCGGTGAGGGTCAGCGTGTCGCCAAGCGTGACCGGTTCCGGGCTGCCGCTCAGGGAGCCGACTACGGGGAGGGCGTTCACCGTGCCGACGGCCATCGCCGGGGTGCTCGCTTCCATGATGTCATTCGTGGCGACGGCGAAGTAATGCCATCCGCCCGTGTTCCAGTCGGCAATGCCCGTCCAGGCCCAGTTGTAGGCGGCCACCTGGACTCCGGCGCCGAGGTTCGTGTCGCCTCCATCCAGGACGGCATCCGTGCTGCGGTAGAACTGCACGCCGGTGATCGGGTCGCCGTCGCCGTCGATCACGTTGTACGCGGTCAGCGTGAGGTCGCCTCCCTGGTGCACAGGATCCGGGGTATCGGCCAGGAACGCGATGACCGGGTTGGAGAGCATGATCCGGCTCTCCAGGGCCTCGAGTTCCAGGGAAAGCCGACGGTCCTGCCGATTCTCTCTGCCTGCCCGCCCACCGGAGCTGATCATCTTTCGCCTCAAGATCTCATGACTGATCGGAGAATGACTCTGCTCTGATTTCGCGACCGCACGTCCCTCGTACAATATGAATCACGGTACCCGGGGCCGCCCCCAAGTACGCGAATGCCGTCATCTCGTGTGCGCAGACAGAGAATCCGCCCCTTCCCTGATACTTGCAACAACACTCCCGTTCCCAAGAAGCAACCGGCATTATACGGGCCATCGCGCCAATGTCAAGGCTTGTCTCACCTTATCCGGCTCGGCAGGGCATCTGCAAGCACAACGCCCCGGCCTGCGGCCGGCCGCGTCACCGGTCCGTGCCGGGCGCGGCCGTGCCGCGCACCTGCCGGAGGGACCGGCTGAGCCGGCGGCCCTCCAGGTACTTCCAGAGCCTCAGCTCGCGGCCCAGGAGGTCGCGCATGTGGAACCGCAGCAGGGCGCTCATGGCCAGCGTGCTGCCTGCCGGCAGCGCGGGGGGTTGCGCGGACGGTCCCGGTTCGGCGGCGCTGAGCGCCGTGAGCGTGCGCAGCAGGTCCGCCCGCGTTGTGGTGGCCCGGCCGCTGCCGCGGCCCTCGCCGCACCGGGGGCAGAGGGGGCCGCCGGCGGCACTGCTGAACACGACGGGGCCCCGCCCCGGCAGGGCGCGCCCGCACTCGGCGCAGGCGTCGAAGGTCGGGCAGGTGCCGTGCTCCCGGAGCACGGCCAGCTCCAGCAGCAGCACGCCCACCCCGAGACGCTCGCCCGAGCGGAAGCCCCGCAGGGCGCGCAGGAGCGCGGCATAGAGGTCGGGACAGGGGGCGTCGTCCGGGACGAAGTTCAGGACCAGCTCGGCGGCGTAGTAGCTGCAGAGCAGGCCCTCGAGGCCGCCGCCGGGCTCGTAGGGGCGTTCGCGCAGCCAGCGGTAGGTCAGGTTGTGCAGGGTGCCGCTGCGGCGCGTCGTGTAGACGATCTCGTAGCGGCTCAGCAGGTCCAGGGCCGTGCGCACGCCCCGGCGCGGGGCGCGCGTGACGCCCCTGGCCATCACGGAGAGCCGTCCGGCGTCGGGGGTCAGGAAGGCGGCCACCTGGCTGGTGTTGCTGTAGTCGACCCGGCGCAGGCAGATGCCTTCGGTGTGATGGTAGTGTGCCAGGTGCCGGGCCTTTCACGGGTTGCGGGCCGGGACGCGCGGGGCCGCCGCCGCCGCCGCTCATGCGCCGTCCGGCGGCGGCAGGCGCTCGATGTGCACGCGGCGCACGCGGCGTGCGTCCGCCTCGAGCACGCGCACCAGGATGCCGTCGGTCCGGATCTCCTCATCCGGTGCGGGCACGCGCGCGACCGCGGCCGTCACGTAGCCGCCCAGGGTGTCGTAGTCTTCGTCTTCGGGGATGTCCAGGCCGAGCAGGTCGTTGACCTCGTCGATGTGCATGCGGGCGTCCAGTTCGTAGGCGCCGGACGGCAGGGGCACGACGCGGCGTTCGAGGTCTTCCTGGTCGTATTCGTCCTGGATCTCGCCGACGATCTCCTCCATGATGTCCTCGACGGTCAGCAGGCCGGCCACGCCGCCGTATTCGTCCAGTACGATGGCGATCTGGACGTGTTCGCGCTGGAACTGCTCCAGGAGGGCGCGGACGGTCTTCGTCTCGGGCACGAACAGGGGTTCGCGCACGACATCGCGGAGCCGGCGATCGGCCTGGCCGGGCTCGATGGCGGCCGTCAGCAGGTCCCGCACGTGCGCGATGCCGATGATCCGGTCCCGGGTGCCTTCGTAGACGGGTATGCGGCTGTAGTGCAGCGTGGCGAGGTTGCGGATGGCATCGCTCAGGGGCAGGTCGGCCTGCAGGCACTCCATGTCCGTGCGGGGTGTCATGATCTCGCCGACGTCGACGTCGCGGAAGTTCAGGATGCCCTCGATCATCTCCTTCTGTTCCGCCTCGAGTGCGCCCTCCAGGGTGCCGTCCTCGATGGCCACGCGGATCTCCTCCTTGGCGGCCTCGACGACGGCGGGTTCGGGCTCCTCGTCCGTTTCGCCTTCGGGGCTGTCTGCGAGGCCGCGCAGCGGCCAGGAGAGCCAGTAGAGCGGCGGCAGCAGGGCCAGCAGCACGTGGGCGGCCAGGCGCCGCCCGATCGCCCGGGCGGCGAACTCCGCCGGCAGCACCAGGGCGATGGCCGCCAGGACGGCCGGGGCCGCCGTTCCGTTCTCCGTGTGCGCGCGGACGGCCAGCAGGGCGGCGAGCGTCACCGTGGCGGCCGCACGGATCAGGACGCAGAGCGCCGAGGCGGCCCGCCCGCCCTCCAGGTAGCGGGCGTAGCGTTCGCGGGCCGTGCGGCTGTCCAGGGCCTCTTCGAGACGGGCCAGAGACACGAAGCGGATGGCGGCATCGGCCAGGGCGGCCACGAAGATGGCGGCCCAGAGGATCGGCAGTTCGGCGCCTCCGAACACGGGTGGTATCTCCCTGTCTGGGGGTCAGAAGTCCACGTCGTAGCCGACCTCGGCCAGCAGTTCGGCCTCGCGTCGGCGCATCTCCCGGCGCTGGGCCGGTCGGGCGTCGTCGCAGCCGAGCAGATGCAGGAGGCCGTGCACGAGGTAGAGCATCAGTTCGCCCTCGGCCGAGTGACGGCGGCCCGCGGCCTCGGCGGCGGCACGCTGGGCGTTCAGGACGATCTCGCCGCAGACGCGGTCCTCGTCGGCCTCGTAGGGGAAGGCCAGCACGTCGGTCGGGCCGGCATGGTTCAGATAGCGTTCGTTGAGCGCGGCCATCTCGGCATCGTCGACCAGCACGATGCTCAGGTCGGCCCGCCGGCCGGCGCGGCGCATGGCCGCGGCCACCGCCCTGCGGATGGCGGCCCGGGGGCATCTCATCGCGTTCTGTCTGTCGCTAATGTCCGTTGCCATTGCGTGGGGCGTCGGCGCCGTTGCGGGCCGTCGCCGGGGTTTTGTCGTCGGCCGGGCCGCGCGTCTGCGCCTCCTGTCCGGGGTAGCTGACGCGGTTGTGGAAGACGGCGGTCAGGCCGCGCACCAGGCAGTCCTCCAGGCGCTTCAGGTCGGTGATGGTCAGGCCGGACTCATCGAGCTGCCCGTCGTGCAGGCGGTCCAGGACGATGCTGTGAACCAGGTTCTGAAGCTGGTGAAGCGAGGGCGAATCCAGCGAGCGGGCGGCGCTCTCCACCGCGTCGGCGAGCATCACGATGGCCGCTTCCTTGCAGGCCGGCTTCGGGAGCCGGTAGCGGAAGTGCCCTTCCTCCATCTCGTCCATCTCTCCGTTCGCCTTCTGGGCCTTCTTCCAGAAGAACTTCAGCAGGGTGGAGCCGTGGGACTGGAGGATGATGTCGCGGACGACGGGCGGGACGCCGTACTGCTGGGCCATCTCGGAGCCGTCTTTCGGATGGGCGGTGATGATGAGGCTGCTCATGGTGGGCGAGAGTTCGTCGTGCGGGTTGCGGCCGCCCTCGGGCATGTTCTCGGCGTAGTATTCGGGCTTCTTCAGCTTGCCCAC
Organism: Candidatus Brocadiaceae bacterium; assembly: GCA_012728835.1. Lineage (NCBI taxonomy): Bacteria > Pseudomonadati > Planctomycetota > Candidatus Brocadiia > Candidatus Brocadiales > Candidatus Brocadiaceae > Candidatus Brocadiaceae bacterium. Next base: position 15,630 of record JAAYEJ010000065.1, read on the forward strand.
GTCGTGGAAGTAGGCGCTGACGCGGGCCAGGAGGGGGTTGGCGCCGATGGCTTCGGCGGCCTCCGAGGCCAGGCTGCCCACCACCATGCTGTGGTGGTAGGAGCCCGGGGCGTCCAGCAGGAGGCGCTGGAGCAGGGGCTGGCTCGGGTCGCTCCATTCCAGCAGGCGGATGTCCGTGGTGACGCCGAAGAGGCGCTCGATGGCCGGCAGGAGGCCGCTGACCAGGAAGCCGGAGGCCACGCCGTTGGCCAGGGCCACCAGCGAGGCGTTCAGAAGCGGCGACTGCCAGAACCGGAGCGGCACCAGCGGCCCGTCCAGCACCGCCATCAGGCCCAGGCCCCAGACGGCGGCGAGCTGCACCAGCCCGGCCATCAGCCCCGCCTTGATCAGCGTGCTGCGCGTGCGCACCTGGCCGGCGAACAGCGCCGTGAGCACCCCGCCCAGCAGCAGCACGATGAACTCCAGGTGGGCGCCCGGACAGGCCAGCCGGGCCAGCAGGGCATAGAACAGCCCCGCACCCAGGCCGAACCGCTGGTCGTAGACCAGGCACATGATCATCACCAGCAGGGGGATCGGCACCCACAGGGGGGAGACGCTCCACAGGACGGCCAGCCGCGCCACGGCGACCAGCCCGAGCGTCAGCACGACCAGGGCCACCAGCTGCTTGGCCCGGCTCAGGAGCTGTTCCTCGAAGCGCTCGGCATACAGCACGGACGCCAGCAGGAGGATCAGCAGCATGACGGCCACGCCGATGCGCCTCTGCAGGCTCACGCGGCGTCCGGTCCGCCCCGCCCAGTAGTTGGCGCGCTCACGGGTCAGGTCGTCGATGTGCTGGCGGGTGACCTCGCTGCCCTGGGCCAGCATGAGGCGTCCGGCCTCGATGGTCTCCGTGGCGGGGGGCAACTCGGCGGCGGCCCTGTCGCCGGCTTCCATGGACCGCTCCACGTCGAGTTCCCGGTTTGGGTGCAGGGCGTGGGCGATTCCGGCCGCCAGGAGGTCCGCCTGGGCCTCGGGCAGGTCGGCCAGGATCGGCGCCAGGGCCTCCCGGAACGCCGGAGAGCCGCCCTCCAGGGCGTTCAGGGCCTCGCGGGGGAGCAGCGTCTCTCCGCCCTCCGGGGCGCGCAGGACAACGTGAGGCGCCGTCGTCTCCATCATCAACTCGTGGCCGAGGTCGCCCGGGCGGGCCCAATGGCCGGCGGCCATCCGCTCCAGGGCCGCCGTGAGCACGTCCGGCCGCGCCGCGAGCCCGGCAGCGAGTTCCAGGAATGCGGCCCGGTCGAAGCCCTCCTCGGGCAGTCTCTGCCAGACCAGGGCGTCGGGGCCTGTCTGCAGTCCCTCCTGCAGGGCCTCCACGCCTCCGCTCCAGCGCCGCGGGGCTGAGCGGAACACGGGCGGCTGGGCACGCCGTGCGGCCAGGCGTGCGGCGCGCGTCCGCTCCCTGTTCAGATGGACGAACGGCGCCCGGGCCCTGTAGTCGCGGGGTGCGGGCTCTCCCAGGCGGACGTCCAGGGGCGTCTGGCCTGCGATGAGGATGGAGTAGAGGGCGGCGGTGAACAGGAGGAAGCCGAGACCCCGCAGAAGGGCCGCCAGCCGCACGCGCGGGCGCGGGGCCTCCGGGCCCTTTCCCTTGGCGCGCGCGGTTCCGTTGGTCTGTCTGCTATCCGGTCGCATGGCCGCCTCCCTGCCCGGTGTCCGCCGGCGGCGGCAGTCCCTGGTTGTAGGCGTTCAGGATCAGCCGGACGAGCCGGTGGCGGACGATGTCCCTCTCGTCGAGCCAGACGAAGCGGATGCCGGGGATGTCGCGCAGGCGGTCCTGCGCGTCCACGAGCCCGCTGCGTTCGCCGGGGGGCAGGTCGATCTGCGTGATGTCGCCCGTGACGACGAGGTGCGCGTGCTGGCCCAGGCGCGTCAGGAAGGTCTTCATCTGGCCCACGGTGCAGTTCTGGGCCTCATCCAGGATGATGAAGGCGTTGTCGAGCGTGCGGCCGCGCACGAAGGCCAGTGGGACGACTTCGATGATGTCGCTGTCGAGGTAGCGCCGCACGCGCCGGACGTCCATCAGGTCGTGCAGGGCGTCGTAGAGGGGGCGCAGGTAGGGGTTGACCTTGGCCTGGATGTCGCCGGGCAGGAAGCCGAGGCTCTCGCCGGCCTCCACGGCGGGTCGGCAGAGCACGAGGCGGTTCAGGCGGCCGGCTCTCAGCAGGTTCAGGGCCACGGCGACGGCCAGGTAGGTCTTGCCCGTGCCGGCCGGGCCGATGCAGAAGACGACGTCGCTGCCGAGCATGGCGCGCACGTAGGCGGCCTGCCCGGGCGTCTTGGGGATGGTGCCGGGCCACGGCTCGGCCTCGGCGGAGGGGCGCTCCTCGCCCGGGGCGGCTGCGGCGGTCGGGCCGGCCTGCTGCTGGCGGATGAGGCGATCGACCAGGCCCTCGGTGATCGGGGCTCCGCGGTTCAGCTCGTCCTCCATGGCCAGAAGGGCGGCCTCGCACCGGCGCACGCTCTCGTCCGGGCCCTCCACGCGCACCTGCTCCCCACGCGCGACGACGGACACGTCGAAGGCGTCGCGCAGGCGCTTCAGATGCCGGTCCCGCGGGCCGAACAGCCGGATCACCTCATACTGCCCGCCCACCTGTATCGTTCGCTGCACTTCCCGCTCTCCCCTATCCGCCCGCACCGCACACCGCGAGCACGAAGTAAGCCACGGGAGCCGCAAACAGCAGGCCGTCGATCATGTCCAACATGCCGCCGATGCCCGGCAGGATGGGGCTGGAGTCCTTGAGCCCGGCCTGACGCTTCAGAAGCGAGGCGGCCAGGTCGCCCACGATCGCCGCTCCGGACACCAGCATCCCGAACGCCAGCGACGGGCCCGGCGCCAGCACGGCCAGGGGCGAGAGGGACAGGAGGAGGGCCACCAGCATGCCCGTGCCCACCTCGGCGAACGCGCCGAGGACCGTCTTGCCCGGGCTGACGACCGGCGCCAGCTTGCGGCGGCCGAGCCACGAGCCGAAGAAGTAGGCGCCCGAGGAGCCGAACTTGCAGACGGCCAGCACGGCGAACAGCCCCGACACGCCCCATCGCAGGCGGACACCCGTCAGAAACCCCAGCAGCAGCGGCACATAGATGAGGCCCAGCGCCAGTACGCCGACGCTCTCGATCGCCCCGGGGATCCGGCCGCGCAGGACGTGTTCGGCCAGCCCGGCGCCCACCGCGACGGCCGGCACGAGGCCGGCGGCGAACCACGGCCCCCCGAACGTATCAGGCGCCGCCCAACCGGCCCATTGAAGGAGGAACAGGGCCGAGCCGGCGAGCACCAGCAGCGGGGCGTTCACGGGCACGCCCACCCGGGCGGCCATGCCGGCCAGCTCGGACAGGGCCACGGCGGCCACGGCCATGCAGACGGCTGCGTAGACGAAGCCGGCCGGCCAGGCGGCGTCGAGCACCAGGATCATCACGACCGCCAGGCCGGCAGCCAGTCCCAGCCCGGTGCGTGCGGGCATGGAGAGCCTCCGGGGGCTCGCCGGCGTGTCGAGGTGCGTCTGGGCCGGGCATGCGTCAGACATTGTGCTGTTCATGGTTGTGTCTCGGGCGCGTCGGCGCCGAGCCCGCCGAACCGGCGCTCGCGCCGGGCGAACTCTCGCAGCGCCTCGATGAATTCGTCGCGGCCGAAGTCCGGCCACAGCGTCTCGGTGATGTACAGCTCGGCATAGGATGCCTGCCAGAGCAGGAAGTTGCTCAGGCGCATCTCACCGCCCGTGCGGATCAGCAGCTCCGGGGCCGGCAGTCCGGCCGTGTAGAGGTGCTGCTCCACGGTGTCTTCGTCGATGGAGTCCGGGTCCAGCGTCCCGGCCTGGACCCTGGCGGCGATGGCCCGGACGGCGTCGGCGATCTCGCGCCGGGCGCCGTAGTTGACGGCCACGGCCAGCGTCAGCGCGGTGCCCTTCTGCGTGGCGTTCTCCGCACGGGCCAGCTCTCGCCGCACGATCCGGGGCAGGCCGTCCAGGGCGCCGATGGCGCGCATGCGGATTCCGTTCTCCACGAGGTCCGCGGTGTGCTCGCGCAGGTAGCCGCGCAGGTTGGCCATCAGGAAGCGTACCTCCGAGCGGGGCCGGCGCCAGTTCTCGGTGCTGAAGGCGAAGAGCGTCAGCACCGGGATGCCCAGCTCGACGCAGGCCTCGGCGACGGCGCGGGCGCTGCGGCTTCCCGCACGGTGCCCTTCGGTGCGGGGCAGGCCCCGGCGGCGCGCCCAACGGCCGTTGCCGTCCATCATGATGGCCACGTGGGCGGGAAGTCTGTCCGGACGGTCAACCATGGACCCTGCGCTCGATCACCTGCGTCCTCTTCGGACCGACGGAGACGAACTCGACGGGGGCGCCGGCGAGTTCCTCCATGAACTCCAGGTAGGCGCGCGCCTGCGGGGGGAGTTCGCCCCAGGAGCGGGCCTCCGAGATGTCGCAGCGCCAGCCTTCCAGCTCTTCGTAGACCGGCTCCACGCGCGCGAGCGTCTGGGCGCTCGAAGGGAACTCGGTCAGCGTCTGCCCGTTCAGCCGATAGGCGGTGCACACCTTGATGGTCTCGAACGCGCCCAGGACGTCCAGCACGCTGACGGCCAGGCTGTCGACGGCACCCAGCCGGGCCGTGTAGCGGAGGGCCACACCGTCCAGCCAGCCGCAACGGCGCTGTCGGCCGGTCGTGGCGCCGAATTCGCGGCCGCCGAGCCGGCCGATGGTGCGGCGGATCGTCTCGCCGACCTCGTTGTCCTGTTCGGTCGGGAACGGACCGGCCCCGACCCGCGAGCAGTAGGCCTTGGCCAGGCCGAGCACGTGATCGATGCGCGAGGCAGGGATGCCCGAGCCCGTGTGCGCGCCGGTCAGGACGGGGCTGCTGGTCACGAACGGGTAGGTGCCGAAATCCACGTCCAGCAGGCTGCCCTGCGCGCCCTCCAGGAGTATGTTGCGGCCGTCGTCGAGCGCCTGCCGGATGATCGGCACCGTGTCGCGCACGTGAGGCCGCAGCACCTCGGCGTACGCGCAGTACTCCTTGCAGACGGCATCACAGTCGATCGGCTCGGCGCCGTGCACCCGCTCGATGATGGGGTTGTGCATGGCCATCAGGGCCTCCAGGCGCTCGCGGAAGACGGCGGGGTCCATCAGGTCGCAGAATCGGATGCCGTCACGCGTCGCCTTGTCGGCGTAGCAGGGGCCGATGCCGCTGCCGGTCGTGCCGATGCGGCCGCCGGCCCGGGCGCTCTCGCGCAACCGGTCCAGCAGCTTGTGATGCGGCAGCACGACGTGGGCGCGGTCGCTGATGACCAGGTTCTCGGCGACCTTCACGCCCTGCTCGCGCAGGCCCTCGATCTCCCGGATCAGGCCCGCCGGGTCGATGACCATGCCGTTGCCGAGGATCGAGAGCGCCTGGGGGCGCAGGATGCCGGTCGGCGCCAGGTGCAGGACGAACTCCTGCTCCCCGATCTGCACGGTGTGGCCGGCGTTGGCCCCGCCCTGGAAGCGGATGACAACGTCAAAGCGGCCGGCCAGGGCATCGATCACCTTGCCCTTGCCCTCGTCTCCCCACTGCAGGCCCACGAGTTGAAGCGTCTGCCCCATCGTCGCGTCTTCCCCATCGTCTATGGAACGGACACGGGCCCGCGCGCCCGGCGCTTGCCGGCGCCCGTACGATCAGCCGAACGGCCGATGAGAAGGTGGTGGAACAGGGGCCGTCCCGACCAGGCACACGGCACAGGCGGGCGTCGGTCTGTCGGAGGTTCCACAACCTCCGCCGCGCTGAGGTCCGGGCACACCGTCGACGGCGCTGCGCCCCGTCACGCGCAGCCGATGCGGCCGAGCCGTCCTCCCGGTGCCGGGGCGGCGCACGCAGCCCCCACCGGGAAGCCTCCCTCCATTGTACGCGAGTGAGGCCGCCAAGTCAAGGCGCCGACCCCTGGCGGCCGGCCAGTCTAAACACTTACGGCATAATGACTTACAGTCTCCGCGGCGCAGCCCGAGGCCAACAGCCCGTTGAAGAAGTGTGGAACAGCCGCCCGCCCCGGGGCGGTGCCCGGCAGGATTGCCGAGGGAGGGACGGCCACGCATCCGTCAGGGCTTCGCCCGGGCCGGTTCTGCACCTGTCATACGCGAATAGTAATGTCCGGTCTTCGGCGGATAGAAATGTCCGCTTTCCTTCGGGTGGAAGGAGAGCGGATGGAGGGAGACCGGATCGAGATGAGCCAGAAGGAGCGGGATCGGCTCA
>JAAYEJ010000066.1 GCA_012728835.1 Candidatus Brocadiaceae bacterium
CCCAGCCGGCCGGAGGCCGGCGCTACGAGGCACGCGCATATGACCGCAGACAAACGCGACGATGCTCGCAAGAGCAAGCGTAGCGCCGGCGTCCCGCCGGCGGTGCCCGGAGCGTCCCGCTCCGGGGCCGTACGCCGTTGCGGGGGGGACGTTTGCCGTTGCGGGGGGGACGTATGCCCTTTTCCGGTAGATCGAGGGACCGCAAACGTCGCGCAGGCAGGGCGTGCGCGGCTGATTGGGCTCTGGATCATCCGCCCCAAACGGCGAACGTAATCAGGGGCGGAGCAGGTTGTCGTCGTGGTTGACATCTGTGGTAGCTTCAATGGGTCACGGGAGAGGTTTCGCCGATGAGGGCGGGGAATGCCGAGTTGTACGTCGGACCGGCCGGATGGTCCTACAAGGACTGGGAGGGGATCGTCTACCCGCAGCCGAAGCCGCGCGGGTTCCGGCCGCCGCAGTATCTCAGCCGGTGGTTCAACACCATCGAGCTGAACAACACGTTCTACCGGCCGCCGAGCGCCGCCCACTGCGCCCGCTGGGTGGGGGACGTCGACGGGCGGCCGGGCTTCCTCTACACCGCCAAGCTCTGGCAGCGCTTCACCCACGAGCGCGACGGCGCATGGACCGACGACGAGGTGCGCGCGTTCCACGACGGCATCGAGCCGCTGCGGGAGGCCGGACGCCTCGGGGCGCTGCTGATGCAGTTCCCGTGGTCGTTCCGCTACGGCGCGCGCAGCGAGGAGCACCTGAAACGGCTCGTGGGCGAGTTCGGCGACCTGCCGCTCGTGCTCGAGGTGCGCCACCGGGGCTGGCTGCAGGACCAGGCCCTGCGCGCCGTCGAGTCGCTGGGCGTCGGGTTCTGCAACATCGACCAGCCGGCGTTCCCGAGCAACCTACCGCTGACGTCCATCGCCTTCGGCCCGGTCGGCTACCTGAGGCTGCACGGCCGCAACGTCGAGACGTGGTTCGCCGAAGGCGCGGGCCGCGACCAGCGCTACGACTACCTCTACAAGCCCGCCGAGCTGGACCAGGTCGAGGCGGCGCTCCGGGAGCTTGCCGACCGCGTCGAACGGCTGTTCGTCATCGCCAACAACCATTACCGCGGCCAGGCCGTCGCGGCGGGGCTCCAGGTGCTCCAGCGGTTCGGCCACGAGACGGACCCGCCGCCCGGCCGGGTCGGCGAACTCTACGGCATCCCGTGACCGCCGCTGTCGGCGGGGGATGGGAGAGGGATCAGAAGTGCCGGATGCGTCGAATCAGTATTGACATGCCACCCGCCCCGTGGTAGCCTCCCGGTGGTGTTCCCCACGGCATTCCCCCGGGGGGGGCCATGGGCACGCCGGCCGTTCCGTTCAGACCCGCAGAGAGGTGTGGGGACGTGCGGGCTGGTCGGCGGAGGGTGGCTGAGTCAGCTTCATTTCAAGGAGGTGTGCGTCATGTCGGCGAAGCGTCTTCGCGGGCGAGGTGTGCTGCTTCTGGGAGTCCTTCTGGCCGCCGTCTGCTGCGCGGATGCGGCCCTGGCGGCCAAGGCTCCGCCGACCATCGACGAGATCGAGGGCGTCTACCAGGTGAAGGCCAAGGGGGCATGGTATGACTTCACCGATGGCTATGTGGAAAAGTACAAGGAGGACATCACCTGGCTGGTCGAGGCGGACGGCCCGAACGAGGTGTACGTCTACATTCCTGAGTGGGACTGGGAGTTCTACGGCTGGTACGAGAACGGCATCATGATCGAGGTGTTCGGCGATCCGTCCACCAGTCCGTCCACAGAGATGGACATCGGCTACGCCGTGTTCTCCGGCAAGCCGGGCAAGGTTAAGATGAAGGGGGAGTCCGGCTACAGCGGCCTGTGGGACGACTACTACGAATACGACTCGTTCTCCGGAAAGATGCTGCGTGGAGGCCCCGTTGTTGCCGTCCTGGCCGGCCCGGAGCCCGACCCCGAAGACGACGAGGGGGACGAGCCGGAGGGCGACCTGCTGCTGGGTGCCGACGCGCTCGCGCTGGCTGCCAAGGGCCCTCTCTCCATCGACGACATCCTCGGCACGTACTCCGGCAAGATGAACGCCACAATCTATGAACCGGGGTCCGGATGGAAGGGCAAGGCCAAGGAGAACGGGACCTGGGTGGTCACGAAGGTGAATCCCGGGACCGTGAACATTCACATCGTCGAGGAAGGTGTGAACCTCCGGGCCGCCTATGGCGCCGGCTTCCTGCTGGTTGCCGAGGTGGCCGATGATTCCGATATCGCCGCGGGCGGCTCCGTCGTGCTGGTGTCCGTCAGGGGCAAGCCCGGCAAGGTCAAGATGAAGGGCTCGGGCATCTCCGCCGACGACGTCGGCGATCCGGACGGCGAAGTGGAGGCCCTGAAGATGTCCGCCAAGCAGATCGGGCCGTAGCGGGCGCGGCCGTGGCCGATGTGAGCCCGACGGCGGGCCCCCCCCGGGGGCGCCGCCGTCGGGCGACGTACGCACAGGGGTGCGCGGCTTCCTCTCCTCCGATTGCCGGTGCCGGCCGGGCCGTCTATAATGGGTGCGTTCCCCCCAGACTCAGGAAGGCCTGCAGGCGCATGACCCCGGCGACGCCCGAGATTCCCGTGGACCTGTGCGGCATCCGTCTGCGCAATCCCGTCATCCTGGCCAGCGGCGTCCTGGGCGTGTCCCGCGACCTGATCGCCCGCGTGGCCGCGGCGGGGGCGGGGGCGGCCATCATCAAGTCGGTGAGCCTGGAGCCGCGCGAGGGGCACAGGAACCCGACCGTCATCGCCTACGAAGCCGGCATGCTGAACGCGGTGGGCTACGCCAACCAGGGCGTGGAGGACGCCGTGCGGGAGTTCGAAGGCGTGGGCGACCTGCCCATCCCCGTGTTCGCCAGCGCCGTCGGGCAGGACGCCGACGAGTTCGCGCGCGTGGCCGAGCGGCTGATGGGCTGTGGGTTCGCGGGGCTGGAGGTTCCGCTCTCGTGCCCGCACACGCCGGGATACGGCACGCTGGCCGGCCACGGCACGCCCGAGGCGACCGAACGGATCGCCCGCGCCGTGCGCAACACGACCGACCGGCCGGTCTTCGTCAAGCTCTCGCCGAACGTGCCGGCCATCGGCGACCTGGCCGTGGCCGCGCTGGAGGGCGGGGCGGACGGCATCTCGGCGGTCAACACGCTCGGGCCGGGCATGGTCATCAACGTCGAGGCGCGGCGGCCCGTGCTGGGCTTCGGCGTCGGCGGCGTCTCGGGCCCGGCGCTCAGGCCCGTCGCCGTCCGTTGCGTCTTCGACGTGGCCGTCGCCTTGCGCGAGGTCGACCTGGAGGTGCCCATCATCGGCGTGGGCGGCGTGGCCGCCGGGCGCGATGCGCTGGAGATGATCATGGCGGGCGCCTCGGCCGTGGCGGTCGGCACGGCCGTCTACCAGCGGGGCCTCGGCGTGTTCGGCACGATCGCCCGCGAACTGGCGGACCTGTGCGCGCGCCTGGGGATCGGCTCGACGGCCGAGGTCTGCGGCGCCGCCCTGCGCCATCACAAGGAGCCCGTGTGACCATGCCCGACGAACGTCCCCCCGCCGGCGTGCGCCCGGCGCTGCCCGTCATGCTCCGCGTCGTCGAGGTGTGCCGCGAGAACGACGAGATGGTGACGGTGTACCTGGCCCGGGCCGACGAGGCCGAGGCGGCGGCGATGGGCCTGGAGCTGGCGGCGTTCGTGCCGGGCCGGTTCTTCATGGTCTGGCTGCCGGGCCTGGACGAGAAGCCCTACGCCGTGAGCAGCCTGGACGCCGAACGAGTCGGCCTGACCGTGCAGCAGCGGGGCCCGTTCTCGACGGCGATGGGCGCCCTGCGCCCGGGCGAACGGGTGGGGCTGCGCGGGCCGTTCGGCCGGGGGTTCTGGGGCCTGCAGGACCATGGGGACGGCGGGCGCGTCGCCCTGATCGGCGGCGGCTGCGGCACGGGCGTGGTGGCGCCGATGCGGGAACTCCTGCCGCAGGCGGCCGTCGTCCAAGGCTCCCGCACCGCCGGCGTCGTGCTGCGCCTGCCGGCGCTCGACGGGCAGGTCGTTTTCACGGACGACGGGACGGAGGGCTGCCGGGGCTTCCCCACCGAATGGCTGGCCGCGCAGTTGCGCGCCGGTGCGCTGGACGCCGTCTACACGTGCGGGCCGGAGGCGATGATGGTCGGCGTGGCGACGCTCTGCCGCGAGGCGGGCGTGCCGTGCCAGGTCTGCATGGAGCGCTACATGAAGTGCGGCATCGGCGTCTGCGGGCAGTGCGAGTGCGACGGGCGGCGCGTCTGCGTCGAAGGCCCCGTCTTCACCACCGAGGAACTGGCCGAGATGCCGTCCTTCGGGCGCCGGCGGCGCGACAAGGCAGGCCGCATCATCGTTCTGGACAGTTGCCCGTCCGGGTCGCAGGCGGCGCCCTCGTAGCGGGGGCCGGTCAGAGCGGGGCGTCCGTCCCCAGCACGCGCCAGGCGGCCGCCGTCTCCTCGAACATCGCCCGGCGCAGCGCCGTGCAGAACGCGTGCCGGTCCGGGTAGTCGGCCACGTGCAGCGCCGGCCCGAAGCGGACGATGATGCGCGTGAACGGCTTCGGAATCACGAAGGCGTCCCAACTGCGCGCCGTCCACGCCTCCCGCACGGCCACTCCGACCGGGTAGACGGGCATGCCCGTGCGCCGCGCCAGCATCCAGATGCCCGGCTGGACGGAGAACCGCGGCCCGCGCGGGCCGTCCGGCGTCAGCACCGGGCTGTAGCCCTGCTCGACCATCGCCATCATGTCGCGCAGCAGCCGGGCCCCGCCGCGGGAGGACGAGCCGCGCACCGTGGCGATGCCGTAGTGCCGCATGACTTGGGCCACGTACTCGCCGTCGCGATGCTCGCTGACCGGCACACAGACGCGGCTGTTGCGGAAGTGCCCCAGCATGCCGGGGATCTGCCGGTGCCAGAAGGCGGCGATGGCCAGGCGGGAGCCCGAACGGAACGCCTGCTCCACCCCCGGCGGGCCGGTGGATTCCGTGCGCCACGTGGCGTCGAACGTGCGCACCGCCAGGCTGCCGAGACGGCCGACCAGACGGAACCCGACGTTCTGTTGCAGGATGGGCATGGGGTTCAGGCGGCATCCTCGCCGCCGGGGCCGGTGTCGCCGCTCTGGGCGGGAACGTTGATCGCCGGCACGTCGGGCGGGGCGGCGTTCCGCATCTCGCGCCAGCCGCCCAGGCTGAGCCGGACGCCCACAACGACCATCAGGAGGCCGAAGATGACCTTCAGTTGGGTGTTGGAGATATGCGACTTGGTCACCGTGCCCAGTTGCGCGCCGATGATGCCGGCCGGCAGCGCCATCAGCACGAGGATCCACCGGATGTCCTCACCGCGCCGCCACTGGAGCAGGGTGCCGGTCAGGGCCACGGGTACGATATAGGCCAGGGACGTCGACGCCGCCGCCTTGGCCGGCAGATGGAACAGCAGGAGCAGCATCGGCACCATGACGATGCCGCCGCCGATTCCCAGAAGGGCGCTTGCGAAACCCGTCGTCAGGCCGACCACACAGTACGCCACGTAAGTCCACATCGGGGACGTCTCCCGGAGAGAAGTGACCGCCGCATGCGGGCGGCGCAACCCCGTCCAAGATAGGGCACCCCGGGCGGTGTGTCAATCCGAACGGCCGGGCGGTGGAGTACACACGGACACACGGACGAACACAGACGGACACGGACGGACACAGACACAAGGGCTTGTCTGGACGGGGCACTGCGGCCGCCCGAGCTTGACTGAGCGGCCCACAGCCCCGAGAATGGTGGGGCATGGCGCCTGTGCGCCTCCTTCCGACCCGGAGATGCCGAATGACCGAGCCGCACGCAGATGCGCCGTTGAACACCGCCGCCGGTGCCGCGCCGGCCCCCCTGCCGGCGCCGCAGAGGCGCCGCCGCAGCTTTGGCACGGGGTGCCTTGTGATCGCCGTGGCGGGCGCCTGCATGGGCGTCCTGTGCCTCGTGGCCTTTGTGCTGCTGCTGGCGGTGGCGCTGGTGGGGGCCGGCGCTCAGGGCGTGTCCGGCGGCCTGCGGATCGAGGAGGTGCCCCTGTCCGGCCGGGCGGGTGCGCGGAAGGTGGTCATCGTGCCCGTGCACGGCGTGCTCATGCGCGGGGCCGGCTCGATGGCGCTCCGGGACCCCGTCGAGACGCTGAAGACGATGCTGGAGTCCGCCGAGGCCGATCCGAAGGTCGCCGCCGTGCTGCTGGAAGTGGACAGTCCGGGCGGGGCGATCACGGCCTGCGACGTGATGTACAAGCAGATCCGCGACTACCGGGGCCGCACGGGCGTTCCGGTCGTGGCCTGCATGCACGACGTGGCGGCCTCGGGCGGCTACTACATCAGTTGCGCGGCGGACCGCATCCTGGCGCACCGCACGACGCTCACGGGCAGCATCGGGGTCGTCATGCCCATGGTCAACGCCTCCGGCCTGCTGGAAACGGTCGGCGTCTCCGACCGTACGATCAAGAGCGGCCGGTTCAAGGACATGGGCTCGGTTCTGGCCGCGAAGACCGAAGAGGAGTGGCAGGAGGAGGCCCGCATCTTCCAGTCGGTCGTGCAGGACATGTATGAGCGGTTCGTGGAGGTCGTCGCCACCGGCCGCGGGATGACGCCGGAGCGGGTGCGCGAACTGGCCGACGGGCGCATCTACACCAGCAGCCAGGCGTTCATGCACGGCCTGATCGACGGGCTCGGCTACGAGGACGATGCGATTCGCGCCGCGGCCGAACTGGCCAACGTCGACGACTACGAGGTGGTGCGCTACGTGCGCATGCGCTCCCTGGTGGAGACGCTGCTGGCGGGCGCCGAGAGCCAGCCGGTCGGGCTGAGCGCGCTGCCGGGCGTCCTGGCCGCTCCCCGGCCGATGTACCTGTGGTGTCCGCAGGCGACGTTCGGGTCGCCGTAGGCCCCCGGACGGCCGCGCGCGCCGTCAGATTCCGGAGACACAGCATGCTGAAGGTCTACAACAGCCTGGGCCGTGAACTCCAGGAGTTCAAGCCGCTGCACGAGGGGTTCGTGGGCGTCTACGTCTGCGGGCCCACCGTGTACGGCCACAGCCACCTCGGTCACGCGAAGAGCTACATCAGCTTCGACGTGGTCGTGCGCTACCTGCGCCACCGCTTCCCCGACTGCCGTGTGCGCTACGTGCAGAACATCACGGATGTCGGCCACCTGCTGGAGGACGTAGGCGAGGACCGCGTGCTCAAGAAGGCGCGGGAGACCGGCCTCCAGCCGATGGAGGTCGTGGAGGAGTTCACGCGCAGCTACTTCGAGGACATGGACGCGCTGAACGTCCAGCGCCCGGACATCAGCCCGCGCGCCAGCGGCCACGTGCCGGAGCAGATCAAGCTCGTCCGGACTCTCCTGGACCGGGGGCACGCCTACGAGGTGGACGGCAGCGTCTACTTCGACGTGTCCAGCTTCCCCGAGTACGGCAGGCTGAGCGGACGCAGCGCGCAGGACGTCACCGAAGCCGTGCGCGTCGAGGAGCGGGAGGAGAAGCGCCGCCCGGCCGACTTCGCGATCTGGAAGCGCGCCGAGCCCGCCCACATCATGCGCTGGTCCAGCCCCTGGGGCGAGGGCTTCCCCGGCTGGCACGCGGAATGCTCCGCCATGTCCATGAAGTACCTCGGCGAGACGGTGGACATCCACGGCGGCGGGCTCGACAACATCTTCCCGCACCACGAGGATGAAGTCGCGCAGTCCGAGGCCGCCACCGGCCGGCCGTTCGCGCGCTACTGGCTGCACAACGGCATGGTCACCGTGAACGGCCAGAAGATGAGCAAGAGCCTCGGCAACTACATCACGATCAAGGACGCGTTCTCCGGCGACTCGCCGCTCGGCAAGCCGGTCCGGCCGATGGTGCTGCGCTACTTCATCCTCACCAGCCATTACCGGAGCCCGATGGACATCTCCGTCGAGGCGCTCGACGCAGCCGAGAAGGGCCTGGAACGGATCGAGACCACGGTGGCGCGCGTGCGCCGCATGACGGGCGGAGCCGGCCAGGGCGACGTGCCCGACGAGGTCGCCGCGCTCGTCGAGGACACGAGGACGAAGTTCCTCGCCGAGATGGACAACGACTTCAACACCGCCGGCGCGCTCGGCGTGCTGAGCACGTTCACGCGCGAGGCGAACCGGCTCCTGGACGAGCAGCCCGACATGCCGCAGGCCGCCCTGCAGGCGATGGACGCGCTCTACGACGAACTCGGCGGGCAGGTGCTCGGGATCGTCACCGCCGAGACGGCGCAGGGCGCCAGCGCCGGCATCGAGGCGGGGCTGATCGAGGCGATGCTCGACGTGCGCGAGGAACTCCGCAAGGCAAAGCAGTTCGAGCTGGCCGACCGGATCCGCGACCGGCTCGGCGAACTGGGCGTCGAGGTGAAGGACGGGCCCGACGGGGCCGCGTGGCAGTGGAAATAGACAACCGAGCAGGAGCCGCCGATGGACGCCGACGAGACGCGCCGCCGTACGGATCGTGTGGACGCGGACCGCATCCGCCATGACGTCTTCTACCTGGCGAAGGACCCGCTGCCGTTCCGGAAGCTGAACTACACGGTGCCCGGGCACGAGAAGTGCACGCTCTACGAGGCCGACGACTTCCTCCGGCGCGAGCTGGAGGCGGCCGGTTGGAGCGTGGACGCCGAGGGCGTGCAGGTGCAGGCGTTCCGCTGCGACGCCTCCAAGCCGAAGGCACAGCAGTACTCGCCGCCCGCGCCGGACGACCCGTGGTACACGGCCTACAACCTGTGGGCGCGCAGGCAGGGGCGGCGGCACCCGGACGAGATCATCCAGCTCTGCGCGCACAAGGACTCGCAGAGCTGGGTCGACTCGCCCGGCGCGCACGACAACGCCGGCGGCACCGCCGGGCTGCTGGAGCTGGCGCGGGTGCTCGCCGACTACGAGCCGGAGCGCTCCCTCCGGCTGCTGTTCTGCAACGAGGAGCACACGCCGTGGACGAGCGTCGCCGCCGCCCGGGGGTGCCGGGCGCGCGGCGACGACCTGATCGCGGTGCTCAACTGCGACGGGTTCGGCGCGCGGTCCGAGGCGCAGGCGCAGGCCGACGAGAAGTCGAACGGCATCCGCTACACGTGCGACGAAAGCCGGTGGCTGGCCGACCTCATCGTGGAGATGAACGAGCGCTACGGCATCGGCCTGACGCAGTACGTGGCCAGGCGCGACCGGCCGGGCGACGACGACGGCTCGTTCGTCAACGCCGGCTATGCCTCCGCCGTCTTCCACGGGGGAAACGGGGCGGGCGTCTATCCGTACTACCATCGCGAGGACGACGTGCCCGAGCACGTGGACGTGGACAGCGTGCGGCGGCTGGTCCAGGTGACGGCGGCGACGGTCCTGCACCTGGACCGCCGGGGCGCGCCGCGCGTGTGAGCGGGCCCCGCGGGGCGCGCGGCCGACGCAGCGAATTCCGTACCACACTTGCACAATGCCCCGTCACGGGTTAGAATGAGGCGAATGTGTGCTTGAACATGTGATCCGGACGATTCCGTGCGTCCCCAAGCGACCGATGGAGGGGGGGTGAACTCGCTCGATATGGCTAAGATACTGGTGCAGCCGCGGGAGTCCGTGAAGGACGCTCTGCGGCGTTTCAAGAAGTTGTGCGATCGCGAAGGCATCGTGAACCGAAGCAAGCGCGTGGCACGATTCGAGAAGCCGTCCGTTCAGCGTCGTCGGGAGAAGAACGAACGGCTCAAGAACATCCGCAAGGCCCAGCGTGCGGCGCGTTGACGCGAGCAGATGCAGCGAGCGGCCTGCCGTGTGCGATTGACGGCGGGCCGCTCGTCTTGTGTACGGCCGGGCGCGGCCGTCAGTACCCGCCCGGGCGGGAGGTCAGGAGCCGGCCGAGCACGGCGGCGGGGGGCTGGTCGGAGTCGGCCGGCACGTAGTCGACGCCCTCCTGCAGGCACCTCGCCTCCACCGACTGCCGGAACCGCCGGAACGAGTCGAGGTAGGCCGCCCGGACCTGCCGCGCCTCGGCCGGGATGCCGCCGGAGCCCTCCATGTCCTCGAAGCGCACGGGGCCGTCGAACGGGAAGTCCCGCTCCGCCGGATCGACCACGTGCACGACCACCACCGAGTGCCCGTCGTAGCGCAGACGGCGCAGGGCCGAGACCACGTCGGGCAGGGGCGCCAGCAGGTCGCTGACGAGCACCACGAGGCCCCGCCGGGCCAGCCGGTCCGCCGCGGCGTGCGCCACGTCGGCCAGTTGCGTGGGGCGGCCGGGCGCGGTCTCTTCCAGCAGCCGGCAGAACACGGACAGCGCCGCCGGGTTGGCCGACGGCGGCATCTGCGCGCGCATCTCCGTGTCGAACAGCGCCAGCCCCACGGCGTCCTGCTGCATCAGCAGCAGGCAGGCCAGCGACGAGGCGAGTACGGCCCCGCAGGCGTACTTGGTGCAGTCCCCGGACGCGTAGCCCATCGACGCGCTGGCGTCCACAAGGAAGTGGGCGCGGACGTTCGTCTCCTCTTCGTAGAGCTTGACGTAGAAGCGGTCCGTGCGTGCCCACAGCCGCCAGTCCACGTGGCGCAGCTCGTGGCCGGGCGTGTAGGGGCGGTGCTCGGCGAACTCGACGCTGCGTCCGTGCAGAGGGCTCCGGTGCAGGCCGGTCAGGTAGCCCTCCACGATGTGCCGCGCCCGAACCTTCAGGCCGGACAGGCTACCGAGCGTCGCGGGGTCGAAGTACCTGCTGTACCTGCTCATCGTGCGAGAGATCCCCGTCGTGGGCCGGCGTGTGCTCGATCAGCCGGGCGACGACGTCGTCCGGCGTGACCCCTTCGCTGGCGGCCGTGAACGTGGTTACGAGCCGATGGCGCATGATCGGCGCCGCCACCGCGTCGATATCCTCCGCGCCGGCATACGGCCGGCCGCGCAGCAGCGCGCGCGCACGCGCCGCCTGGATCATCTGCTGGCAGGCGCGCGGCCCGACGCCCCAGCGCACCCATTCGGCGATGAACGCCGGCGTCTCGTCGTGGCCGACCCGCGTGGCGCGCGCCAGGCGCATGGCGTAGTGGACCACGTAGTCGGCGACCGGCACGCGCGCGACCAGATCCTGCAGCTCCAGTATCTCGCGGGCGTCGAGCACCGGTTCCGGCCGGGGCGCCCGCGCGCCCGTCCCGCGCATCACGGCGAACTCCTCGTCCCAGGACGGGTAGGGCACCAGGATCTTGAACATGAACCGGTCCTGCTGGGCCTCCGGCAGCGGGTACGTGCCCTCCTGCTCGATGGGGTTCTGCGTGGCCAGCACGACGAACGGCGCGGGCAGCTCGAAGCGGCGACCGCCCGCCGTGACCTGCCGCTCCTGCATCGCTTCCAGCAGCGCGGCCTGCGTCTTCGGAGGCGTCCGGTTGATCTCGTCGGCCAGCACGACGTTGGCGAAGATCGGCCCCTGCAGGAAGCGCGTCTCGCGGCCGCCGGTCGATCGGTTCTCCTCGATGACCTCCGTGCCCGTGATGTCGCCCGGCATCAGGTCCGGAGTGAACTGGATGCGGCGGAAGCTCAGCGACAGGCAGTCGGCCAGCGTGCGGACCATCAGCGTCTTGGCCAGCCCCGGCACGCCCTCCAGGATGGCATGGCCGGAGGCCAGGACGCACGTGACCATCTGCTCGATCACGTCGTCCTGTCCGACAACGACGCCGGAGACGGCCGCGCGGATCCTCTCGTAGGCCGTCTGCAGCTTCCGGACGGAGTCGTGGTCATCGCCGCAGAGCGGGGCGTGCGCCGCTTGAGGCATCGTCGGGTCTCCCTTCTGGTTGCGGGAAGGCGGTCTCACCTCTGGAGAACGGGCAGGTGGTTGTAGGGGAGTTGCAGTATGAGCAGGGCCGCGGCCGTGCCGTAGGCCCGCCCGATGTACTCGCCCTGCCAGCTGCCGTCGGCGGCCTGTGCGCCGACCAGCCACGTGCGGATGCCCGCGAAGTAGTCGCGCCACTGCGGGCCGCCGCGAAAGTACATCACCTGCGACAGGTACATGTGGGAGTAGAAGAAGTGCGTGCCGCCGGCCGGCGTGCGCCCCGCCGACGGCACGTTGCGGCGGGCATACGCGAGCGCGCCGTCGATCAGAGGGTCCTCGTAGAGGCCGCCGGCGAGCAGCACCGCCAGGGCCGCGCACGTCACGCCCGCCCGGCTGTCCTCGCTCTCGTGCGCCCGGTACGCGATGCCGCCGTCCGGGCGCGCCGAGAGCCGGATGTAGCCGAGCGCCCGCGCGACCGTCTCCGCCGGCACCGGCAGGCCCGCGTTCGCACAGGCGCGGAGCCCCTGCATCTGCGTGACGGTCACCGCCCCCTCGTCCAGCGTGGAGTCCGGTGTGTAGTACCACCCTCCGACCGCGCTCTGGCTGCGTGCCGTCAGCGCGATCGCGCCGGTAAGCGTGTCGCGCACGCGCCGCTCCAGCGCCCCCTGGCCCGTCGACCCGTACACCTCGGCCAGGAAGAGCATGGCGAACCCGTGCCCGAACATCGGCCGCCCGGGGTCCTGCTCGCCGATCAGGCCCGTCTCCGCGTCGCTGTTCCTGAGCACGTATTCGACGGCCGCGCGCACGGCCGCCGCGTGCGGCCCGCCCGCGCAGGTGCTTCCGTTCGACAGCAGGGCGAGCCCGCACAACGACGTGATGGCCACCGGGTAGCGGCCCGATGCTCCGTCGCTCAGCCAGCTCCCGTCGGCCGCCTGCGTGCCGATCAGGAAGCCCACCCCCGCCCGGATGGCCCGCTCGGCATCCGGCGGCAGGTCGCGCGGGCCCGACGGGCCCGCCGCCCACGCGATCCCGGCCGCGCACAGGGCCGCCAGGACCGCACAGATCGAGCCTCCGCGTTGCACTCGCCGCTCCCGGTTCGAGTCTCCTGCGCGTATTGTAGCATGTGCGCACGCCGCACGCCGCAAACCGCTACGGGCCCGTCGCAAGGGCCTCGCCGGGCTCCAGCGCCGTCACACGGTCGCCCAGGCCCACGACGACCCTCCCGGCCTCGACCACGAACGGCAAGGCTCGCACACCCGCGCCGCCGGCCAGCTCGACGTCAAACACCACCGCTCCCGACGCCGCCTCCACCCCCAGAACGCGTGCACGCTCGGCCTCGGATGCCGTCAGCAGCCACAGCCGGCCGCATCGGAGCGGCTCCGAGACCATGGCGGGGCCCGTCACGTGCAGGTCCGTGTCCCAGACGGCCCGGCCGTCCGCCAGGTGCCGTGCGTGCAGCGAGAAGCCGGACCCGTGCACGTGCCGGCCGGGGCCATGGTACTGCACGCCGCTGTCCTGCGCGGCCCGGAGCAGGCAGACGCGGTCGCCCCGGCGGTCCGCCCAGAGGGCGCCGTCCGCCAGGTCCACCGCCGGGCCGCCCGGCAGCGGCACCGCACGCGCGGCGCCCGTCAGCGTGCGCACCACCAGCCACTCGTCGTCCGCGTGCAGAACGCGGTCGATGCCGTCCGGCACCCGCAGGCGCCGGACCACGCGCAGCGCGCCGGGGTCGAACAGGTGGGCCGCCGCCGCCTCGGCAACCACCAGTCGGCCGGACGGCGTGACCAGAACGGACGACGGGTTCGGAGTCGCCGGCAGCTCCCGGCGCGCCAGCAGCCGTCCCGAACGGGCCTCCCGGACCGTCAGAATGGGCGGCGGCTCCGTCAGGATGCACAGGCGGTCGCCGCTGACGGCCATCAGCGAGCCCGTCGCGGCCGGCAGCGCCTCGGCTCCCGGGAGTTCAAACAGGACCTGGCCGTCGGCGGCGTCGATCCCGAGCAGCCGCCGGCCCCCGGCGGCGCGGCAGACCACGCCCGAGCCCCAGGCCCCGGGCGGCTGGAGAACGGGTTCGCCCGCCGGGCGCGGCGGCCGCAGCGGCAGGCCCCGCGTCGCCCACCGGATCATCTGCAGCCGCGTCGGCTCCCGGAACGATCCGCCCGCCTGCAGGGAGTGCTCGCGGCGCCACGTCACCTGCCCGTCGTCCATACGGACGCCCAGCGTGACGGCGTCGAGCGTGACGGTGACGCCGTCCGGCGCCGCCAGGCAGGCCGGGTATCCCCATCCGTGCCGGTCGGGGTGTGCGCTCGGGACGCGCGTGCTCCAGAGAACCCGTCCCGTGGCGGCATCGAGGCACGAGAGGCCGTCCCCCTGCCGCACGAGCACCCGGCCGGACAGGCCCGGCCCGGCCGTCCGGTCCGGCAGCACGGGCATGCCCGGCGCCTCCCAGGCCGGCCGCGGCGTCGGCGCGTGCGTCAACTCCTCCTCGGGCGCCGGGCCGCCCGGCGCGTGCACGTCTGCCCGGGGTTCCTGAGCCGGTGTCCGGGCCGGGCGGACGGCCGGATCCACCCGGGAGGACCCCAGCAGGGCGATGCGCTCCGGCGTGCAGAGCGCCAGACCGCCGTCCGTCACCGTCAGGTTGCCCCGGCCGTCGAGCCCCGCGGGCCACGGCAGGGGATCCAGCGCCCGGCCGGAGTCCAGCTCGACACGCCGCAGGGCGTCGCGCTGCGGCAGGCAGGCGACGTGCGCGCCCAGCGCGCCCAGCCCCGTCGTCGGCGCCTCGAAGGGCGTGCGCCAGAGCGAGGCCCCCGTGGACGCGTCCAGGCAACTGAGGCCCTCATGCTGCACGTACAGGCGTCCGTCGCGGACCCCGAGCAGTGCCACGCCGTCGTGGAACTCGGCGCTCCAGACCGGCGCGCCCGTGCGGCGCGAGAGCGCCAGCACGCGGCGGCTGTCGCAGGGGGCCACGATGCACAGGTCGCCGGCGAACAGCGGCGCGCCCGGCCTCCACGGGCCGTTCGGCACGCTGAGCTGCAGGCCCAGGCGGTTCACGCTCACGTCCGCGCGCGGGTAGGCGGCGATCCACAGCAGGCGGCCGTCCAGCGCGTCCAGTGCGGCCACCAGCCCGCGCCCGGTGGGGTAGACGGCCAGCCCGCCCTCCACGGCCGGGGGGCCGCAGTCCTCCACGAACAGCTCCGCCGCCGAGCGCTGCCCCTCCTGTCGGCCCAGCACCGCCCCGATCGGCGTGTCCCAGAGCAGCCGGCCGGTCGCCGCGTCCAGGCAGACCGCCCGCACCTGGCCCCGCTCCAGGCTCAGGGCGTGCGCGCGTCCGCCGGCAACGGCCGGCGCCGACACGAACCACCGATCCCGCAGGGCGGCGTCCGGGCCGTGCGCCGTCGACCACAGAGGGGAGCCGTCGGCGGCGTCGAAGCAGCGCAACTCGTTCGCCAGACGGAAGTCGTCCTGGGTCGCCGTCCAGGGTTCGTCCGGGAACTCCTGCGCGAGGGGGTCCGTCTGCACCGCGTACAGGCGTCCGTCCGCACAGCTCAGCGTGGCGAGCCCGTGGTTGTCGAACGTGCGGAAGTGGGCCAGGTTCTCCACGGGCAGGTAGGAGGGCAGCACGTACTCGCCAGGCGGTCGGCGGGTGGCGATGGCCAGTGCGATCTCGCGCGGTCCGTCCAGCGGAGGAACCCCCCAGCGCAGCCGCGCCGTCTGCGTGTCGACGCACAGGATCGCGTCGTCCCGCTGGACGAACAACGAGCCGTTGCGGCACACCGGCCGGAGCGCCGGCACCGACGGCCAGTCGGGAGCCACCCGCCCCGGCCAGGCCAGGTCGATGACGGTTGCGGCGAGGGCCGGGCCCGTCAGGTCCGCTCCGCGCGGCGCCGGGTTGTCGTCGTCGGCCGTCGCCGACTGTGCCGCCGCCAGGTCGGCGAGCGAGAGGCGCGCCCCAGCGATCTCCACGCTGTCCAGGCCGGCCTCGTGCAGCCGCGCGGCCGCACGTTCGGCCTCGTTGCGCCGGCCGAGTCGGGCTAGGCAGAGCAGCGTGCGCACGGCGGCGGCCCGTCCCGGCTCGGACCGGACATCGACCTCGCCGGCGGCCTGCAGCGTCCGCAGAGCGGCGCCGAACTCGCCGGCATCCATCCGCAGGGCCGCCAGGGCGCCGACGGCGCGCAGCCCGTATTCGGTGTTCGGGTAACGGCCGGCCGCCTCGCGCAGGATCTCCGCCGAGCGTGCCGCCAGGCCGTCCTCGAACAGGCGGCGCGCCGCCGCCCTGTAGAGCACCTGGTAGGCCGCGCGTGCCTCAGGGGGCAGCGCGGCGATCCGGCGCGCCGCGAACTCGCGCACGGGCACGTAGACCTGCCCGTCCCACACGAGCCCGTCGTCCGCGTCGGCCATGGCCTGCAGCAGGGGGAGGGCGCGGGGCCAGTCGGCCGAGGCGATCAGGCGTTCGGCCGTCTCCAGGCGGCTCTCGGCATCCGGCGCGATCGGCGGCTCGATGCGGCCGGCCCGCCACAGCCGGCCGGCGCCTGCTGCGGACGGGGCGGCCGAGGCCGCCGTCAGCAGCGCCAGGAGGGCCAGCACGGCCCGGCAGAGGTGGCTTGCCATCGCAGTCCGTCGAAGGAGTTCTCTTGTGTGGCACAGGCGCCCCGCCCCGTCGGGCGGTCCTCGCCTGTGCGTTCCGGCCCACGAGCGGGCCGTTCCGCACTTCTGCCAATGGGCTGCCGGGGTGCTAACTGTCCAGCATGAGCATGCGGCCGCAGCTGTGGCAGTAGACGATCTCGTGGCCGCGCATCAGCAGGTTCTCCGTCTGCTTGGTGATGCGCGTGTGGCAGCCCTGGCAGACGCGGTTGTGGACGGCGGCCAGCGGCTGCGACCGCGCGTGGCCGCGCAGGCGGTCGTAGGCGGCCAGGGGGCCCGGGGGGATCTCCTTGCGCAGCTCGGCCACCTCCGCCTCCAGTTGCTCGATCTGCCGCACCAGCTCGCGTTCGTCCTCGGCGACGCGCAGCCGGACCTGTTCGAGTTCCGTCTGTGCGGCCTCGACTTCCTGCTCCATGCGCGTGCAGTCCTGGTGCAGGTCGTCGGCGGCCTGCAGGGCGGTCAGCCCTTCGTCTTCCCACTTCTTGATGTCTGCGCGATGGCTCAGGACGGTGTGCTGGAGCGCGTCGTACTCCTTCTGGGTGCGCATGGAGTTGAGCTGGACGTTCAGGCGGGCGATCTCCGATTCGGCCTGCTGGATGTCCAGTTGGGTGCGGTCCGCGCGCTTGGCGGCCTCGACCTGCTGACGGCGGGCCTGCTCGGCTCGGCGCTGTTTCTCGTCGCAGACGCGCTGCTGGTTGCGTACGTCGATGGCCAGCGCGTCGCGGTCGCGCCGGAGCTGCTCCAGGCGCTGGTTGAGTTCCTGCAACTGCATGATCTGTTCAAGGGTCCGCTTCATGGGCGTGTGTGTCCGGGGAAGGGTCGCTGTGGCCCGGGGGCCAAAAGAAAAAGGCCCGAACTCCGTGGAGTTCGGGCCGTGCAGTCCGGCACGGGGCACGCGCCGCGCGTGCGTGCGGCGCCGTGTAGGCAGATTCCGCAGGTGGTGTGGGCCTCCGTCATGGTTCGCCGGGCGGCTCCGCTGGTGTTCCCGAAAGCTCGTAGTCTATGAGTTGTCGGGCAGGCTGTCAATGAAACCCTCCAACTTGCGGCTGCGGACGGGGTGCTGGAGCTTTCGGACGGCCTTGGCTTCGATCTGGCGCACCCGTTCGCGGGTGACGTCGAAGATGCGTCCCACCTCTTCCAGCGTGTAGGTGTAGCCGTCGCCGAGGCCGTAGCGCAGCTTGATGATCTCCCGCTCGCGGTAGGTCAGGGTGTTGAGCACGGAGTCGATCTTGTCCTTGAGCATCTCCTGGGTGGCCAGGCTGATGGGGCTGGCCGTCGTCTGGTCCTCGATGAAGTCGCCGAAGAAGCTGTCGTCGCTGTCGTTGATGGGGCGGTCCAGGCTGATGGGCCGCTTGGAGATCTTCAGGACGCGGCGCGTCTCGCTGATGCTCAGGTTGGCGGCCTTGGCGATCTCCTCGAGCGTGGGTTCGCGGCCCTTCTCCTGCACGAGTCGCTTGACGATGTTGCGGATGTGGCTCATCGTCTCGATCATGTGCACGGGGATGCGGATGGTGCGGGCCTGGTCGGCGATGGCGCGGGTGATCGCCTGGCGGATCCACCAGGTGGCGTAGGTTGAGAACTTGTAGCCGCGGCGGTACTCGTACTTGTCCACCGCCCGCATCAGGCCGGTGTTGCCCTCCTGGATCAGGTCCAGGAAGCTCAGGCCGCGGTTGCGGTACTTCTTGGCGATGCTGACGACCAGCCGCAGGTTGCCGCCGGAGAGTTCCTGCTTGGCCTGCTCGTACTGGTCGTGGACCAGCCGCGTGGCCTTCACGCGGCTTTCGAGCAGGGCAAACGGCGCGCAGATCCTGTCTTCGAGGTGCTCGAGTTCGCCCTCCAGGCCGCGACGCTTCACCTTGTTGAGGTTGCCGGCGCTGAGTTCCTGTATCTCGTCATGGATGCGCTTCATGCGCTCGTAGAGCTGGTTGACGAGGTCGATCAACGGCTGAACGCGCTTGATGCGCAGGCAGAGTTCCTCCAGGAGGATCATGCACTTGCGGGACCGGCCGGCGATGGCACGGAGGCCGGCGAGCCTGCGCCGGGCGCTGGCGTTGCGGCGACGGTACTGCCGCCATTCGGCGTGGTTGGCCTCGAGCAGCTTCTGGATGGTGCTCACGTTCTCGGGCACGCGGTCGACCATGGCCGTCTTCTGGACGTCCGGCAGGGCGCTCACGTTCAGGGTCCGGTCGAAGGGCAGGGCGCCCGAGTGCACGTCCTGGAGGATCTCGACGCACGCCTCGATGCACTGGGTGAACTGCAGTATCTTGGCGCGGAAGCGCTTCCGGGAGATCTCGATGCGCTTGGCCAGGGCGATCTCCTCGTCGCGGTTCAGCAGGGGGATCTGGCCCATCTGCGTGAGGTAGATGCGGACGGGGTCGTCGATGCTCTCGGTGCTGGCCACGGAGGCCTCTTCCTCTTCCTCGGCGGCCTCCTCTTCCTCCTCGACGGGCTCCTCCTCGTCCTTGAGGATGACGTCCGCGTCCTCGTCGGCCAGGTCGCGTTCGTCGACCAGCTCGACGCCCTTCTCGTCCAGCGTCAGCAGGACCTCGTCGATGTACTCCGGGCTCACGATGTCGTTGGGCAGGAATTCGTTGAGTTCCTCGTAGGTGAGGAACCCCTTCTGTCTGCCCTGCTCGATGAGCTTGTCCAGATCCTCGGCGACGGCGGTTCGTCCGCCCGTCTTCTTCTCGGCCATGACCATCGGACTCCTGACCCTATCGGGGCTGTGCCGATCTTCTGTCGTCTTCCTTGAGGCGGCGCACATACTCGCGCAGTTCCTCGTCCGTCTGCAGCGGGCGGCGCCCGGTTGCGCCTCGCTGCCGGGACCGCGCGTAGCCGAGGTAGCCGTCCAGCCGCGCCTCGGCCGTGGTCTCTGCAATGCGTTCCAGCCGCGCCTGTTCCTCGGCCAGGGCGGCCGAGGCCGTCCCGGCCAGGTCCGCGTCGCTCAGGCCGCCGAGGAACCGCTCGAGGTCCGGCGCGCGGCCGTTGCCGGCCTGCTCCAGCAGGGCGGTCAGCAGGCGCGCTTCCGGGCCGTCTCCCAGCGTCGTCCTGTCCATGCCGGCGGCCCGCGGCGCCAGTTCCGGGTGCGCCAGCAGCAGCCCGAGCAGTTCACGGACGAACGTCTCCCGTGCCGTGGGCGGCCTGCGGGGGGCGTCGGGCCGGGCCTCCCCGCTCCGGTGCGGCCGCCGGCGGCGGTGGCGGTCCAGCCATGCCCAGGCGTTGCCCTCGCGCACGCCCAGTTCATGTGCCAGGCGGCGCACGATCAGGTCGCGCCGGGCCGGGTCGTTCACCTGCAGCGCCAGTTCGGCCACCTCGCCGAAGACGCGCATCCGGGCCTCCGGCGAGTCGTCCGCCTCCCGGGCGCGCGCGTGCGCCAGCCGGTACTCGAAGAAGCCGCGGCTCTCGTCCAGGCGCCTGCGGAACGCCTCGGCGCCTTCGGCGCGGACGAAGTCGCACGGGTCCTGTCCCGCCGGCAGGTCGGCGACTCGGACCTCGAGTTCCTCGTTCAGCAGCGTCTCGATGCTGCGCGCGGCGGACTTCTGGCCGGCCTCGTCGGCGTCGAAGACCAGAACCACCTGCGCGCACAGCCGCCGCAGCGTCCGCGCATGGTCCTGCGTCAGGGCTGTGCCGAGCACGGCGAGCGTGTGCGTCACGCCGGCCTGGTGAGCCATCAGGACGTCGGTGTAGCCCTCCAGGATGACCGCCGTGTCGGCCGAGCGCATGGCGTCGCGCGCCCGGGCCAGGCCGAAGAAGTTCCGGCCCTTGTGGAACAGGGGCGTCTCCGGGGTGTTCAGGTACTTCGGTTCGTCCTCGGGCTGCAGGGCGCGGGCGCCGAAGGCGATGACGCGTTCGGCCCCGTCGGCAATCGGGAAGATCAGGCGGTTGCGGAACCGATCGTAGTGGCCCGGTGCGCCCTGACGGGGCACGGCCAGGCCGGCCTCCTGGACCTCCTCGGGGGAGAAGCCGCGCGCGGTCGCGCACTTGAGGAAGTTCTCCCACCCGTCCGGGGCGTACCCGAGCCGCCAGCGCTCGATGGTCTCGTCCGTGAATCCGCGTTCTTTCAAATAGCGCCGGGCGAGGTCCGCGCCCCGGGCCTTCTCCAGGCACTTCTCGTAGTAGCCGGCGGCCAGCTCGTTGACCCGGCGCAGCCGGGCGGCCTGCCCGGGCGGCTCGGCCGGGCCGCTGCGGTAGGGGC
Source organism: Candidatus Brocadiaceae bacterium (assembly GCA_012728835.1). NCBI lineage: Bacteria > Pseudomonadati > Planctomycetota > Candidatus Brocadiia > Candidatus Brocadiales > Candidatus Brocadiaceae > Candidatus Brocadiaceae bacterium. The sequence continues at coordinate 20,585 of JAAYEJ010000066.1, forward strand.
CCAGGTCCACCCCGACCTCACGCGCCAGCCTCTCCAGGGCCTCGGCGAACCCCAGGCCTTCCAGCTTCTCCAGCAGCGTGAAGACGTTGCCGCCCTCCTTGCAGCCGAAGCAGTAGTAGAGCCCGTTGTCCGGGTCGACGGAGAACGACGGGGTCTTCTCCTGGTGGAACGGGCAGAGGCCCCAATATTTCTTGCCCTTCCGAGTCAGTTCGCAGTGCCGCTCCACGAGGCGGACGATGTCCACGCCGGCCACGATCTGCTGGATGACGTGCTCGGGAACTCGACCGGCCACCCGATTCCTCGGAGGTCAGAAGAACCTGCTAACGGAGGGTGCGCCCTGCCCGAGCCGGCGAAAGGTACAATACCACCATTCTCCCGCTCGTACAAAATCAAGTATACAACACGTCGAGCGATCTGGCAAATCCGGAGTTCACGAATTGGCCTCCAGGTAGGCGCCGGCCGTGGTGAAGGCGACGCCGGGCAGGGCCACGAGGCGGTCCAGGAACTCGTGCAGCCGGCGCACCGGTGCGTCGCCCGTCGCGACGCCCTCGGCGGAGACCGTCAGGTGCCAGGGGTGCAGCGCGATCTGCAGCAGGCCGCCGGGGCACCGGGCGCGGGCCGTCCGGACCAGGGCCAGGTAGTCGTCCGGCGGCCGGCGCCCCTCGAGCATCTGCCACAGGTAGGCGGAGATGGGGCGGCCTCGGGCGTCGAGCGAGCGGCAGAGGCTCAGCTCACGCAGCCGCGGCTCGCCGGGCACCGCATACGGCCGCAGGTCGCAGCCGGCATCGAGCGACCGCGTGAGGCTGGCGTCGTAGTGCCAGCCGGCATCGGCCAGGGCGTGCGCCAGGCCGGGGGTGAGGCGGCAATAGGGGGCGCGGAAGCCCCGGGGCTGCACCCCGAGGACGTCCCGCACGGCCTCGGCCGTGCGCCGGACGGCCTCGGCGGTCTCGGCGGCATCCGGGGGGCGTCCGCCGGCGACGCCGGCGAAGTCCTCGTGGAGGTAGCCGTGGCCGCCGTGTTCCAGTGTGATCGCGGCCGGCAGGGCGGGCAGGCCGCCGGGCCCGTCGCTCAGTTCGCGGAGGGTGCGTCCCTCCCAGAACAGCGTGGCCGGGAGCCCGCGTGCCTCCAGGGCGTCCAGGAGGACGGCCAGGCCGGTGCGGCAGGCGGCGAAGGCGGCGCGGCCCTCCGCGCCCGGGCTGACGGCGCCGAGGCGGCCGGGCGCGGCCCGGTTGGAGTCCGGGTCCACGTCGACCGTGACGGCGACGAACAGGCTGTCCCGCGCCTCCGGCGTCATGGCGGACCCCAGTCTACGGGCGGGCGGGCGGCCCGTCAATCCGCCTGGGGCGCCGGGCGCGTCAGGGCGATGCACTCGCTGACGGGCACGCGCATGTCCATCTCGGTGCCGAAATCCTGGTGGTCGAGGAACTCGGCGGCGCCGCCGGCCGCCCGTCCGAGTGCGAAGACGAGGAACGCCAGGTCGCAGGCGCGGCGCACGGTCATGCGCCGGTCGCGCAGGGCCGGCCAGCAGATGGCCAGCACCACGCAGGCGATGGCGCCGTCCAGGTTCAGCGCCCAGACGTTGCGCGAGATGCCGGCCTGCTTGACCAGCGCGGGGAGGCGGCCGTAGAAGTCCAGGAAGAAGTTGTAGAGCCCGTGCGCCTCCAGGTATTCGGCGATCACGCGTTCGCGGGGGTCGTAGTTCACGGGTTTGTCGCGGAAGATCGGATGGCCGAGGCAGGGGATGCGTTCGTATTCGACGCCGGCCTCCTTGGCGGCGGCGCGCACGCGGGCGAACCGTGCCACCTCGTCGTCGGCCAGCTTCTGCAGGTCGATGCCGTGGTGCGGATCGTAGGGGTCCTCCAGTTGCGTGTCGGCCAGCACGCGCAGGAGGTATTCGACCCCGCGCCGGCCGTTGCCGCCATGGACCTGCCCGATGCAGGCCAGCGTGGCGATCATGGCCGTGTTGGGCGTGTTGCCGGCCGAGGTGGACAGCTTGGCGCCCTGTGCGGAGATCGTGCCGGGGCCGTTGGTCACCGAGGCGATCAGGCATCGCTCCAGCAGTTCCACCTCGAAGTCGTGCTCCGGCTGCTGGCCGGTCCATGCGAGCAGCAGTGTTCGGGCCAGGGAGCCGCGGCGCATCTCCTCCTCCACCGTGCGGTCGTAGATGCGCGTCACGGCTGCGTCGCTGGCGGAGGCATGGCTGGTGTTGCGCATCGAGCGGCGTGTCGGCTGGCCGCCCAGCGACGTTGCCCCGGCCCGGGCGACCTGGGCGGCGTAGGGTTCGGGGATGGTGCCCGGGTGCCGCAGGAGTCCGGCCGGCAGCATGCGTGCGAGGGGCTTCAGGTTGACGAACCAGGGGTTGAGGCGCAGCGGGCGGCCGGGACGGAAGTCGCGCGGGATGCCCAGGCGGGTCAGGATCGTGTCGGCGGCCGCCGGCAGGTGGTGCAGTGCCTGGATGCGTATGCCGCGCGCGAGGGCGGCCGCGAGTTCGGGGGCGTTCCGGTCGGTGCGGTCGGGGTGGAAGGGCTCGATGCCGAAGTAGTCGTCGAAGAGCTTCATCTTCGCGGCGGCCGTCGTGCCGCCGCCCTCGACGACGGCGCCCGCGTGGCCCAGGCTGAGCTGCCGGGTGCCGAGCACGTCGCCGGTCACGTAGGCGACGATGGGCTTGGGGTAATCGCCGGCACGGAGCATCTCGACGGCCTCCTGCTCGTAGAGCCCTCCGGGCTCGACGTAGAGGACGATGATGCGGGTGCGTTCGTCGTCGCGGGCCAGTTCGAGCAGGGCGCGCAGCGGCGTCAGGATGAGCACGTCCTTGCCCGTGGAGATGCCGTAGGAGGTGCCGATGCCGGCGCTCTGCAGGTAGGAGGCCATCGTGTTGACCATGTTGCCGCTGTTGGACATGATGGTGGCCGAGCCCGGGCGGAAGCTCTCGGCCGGCATGTCGCCGCCGACGGCGCCGATCCGGACGGCGTCGTGTGCGTTGATCATGCCCAGGGTGTTGCATCCGACGACGTCGATGCCGGCGTCGGCGCAGAGGCGGGCGATCTTCGCGGTCACCTCCACCGAGACGTGCTCGGTGATGATGAAGATCGTCTCGATGCGTCCGGCGCCGAACTGCACCACCTCCTTGACCTCGCCGTAGACGGCGGGGGGAGGGGAGTAGGCGATGACCTTGTTGGGCAGCTTCTCGGCCGGCAGGCCGGCCATCAGTTCCTCGACGGTGCCGAAGACGGGGATCGGCTCTCCCCCGGGCACCTCGATCGCCTGGCCGTCCTTGCCCAGGGCCCAGCCGCCGACGATGTTGCCGCAGTAGCGCTGGGAGGCGACGGTGACGGCGCCGGCCTCGCGCCCGGTGATGTTCGAGACGGCCACGCGGTCGCCGGCCTTCAGCAGGCCGCTCAGTGTCCTGGCTCTCACGAGATTCCTCCGTTGTCCGCACTCACGTGCACGTCCTCAGCTTCCCGGATCTGCACGCAGGCCCGGGCGAGCCGGGCGGCGTATTCGGCGACCAGCGTCACCGGCGTGTCGGGTCCGAACATGACGTAGGGAAGGCCCAGCGACTCCAGGGCGTCCCGGAGCGTCAGGAGCCCCTGCACGAGCCGCGGGCCGCCCCGCCCGATGACGAACGGGGTCGAGACGGGGCCGTGTTCGTCCACATAGGCCTGCAGGGCGTCGCCGACGGCCCGGAAGGTCACGTCGATCAGGGTGTTGTTCGCCTTGCCGCCGAGCAGCAGGACGAGCCCGGCGCGGGCCAGGTTATGGGCGAAGCAGATGCGGGCCGTGCCGAACATGCGCTCATAGGGCGGGTTGCCGCCGAAGTCCGAGAGGAACATCGGGTCCCCGCCGTTCCGGATGAGCGTCTCGATGATGATGGTCGAGGCGCCGCCGCCGAACAGGATGGGCAGGATCAGCCGTCCGCCCAGGTCGGCGACGTGGGCCTGGCCCTGGTGGCTGGCGGCGTTCCACTCGGCCATCTCCTCCTCGAACGGCGTGGTGTTGGCCGGGTAGTCGGGCAGGTCGAAGCCGAGTTGGCGGAACTTGAAGTTCGCCTCATCGAAGACCGCCTTCATGTCGCATGCGTAGGGTTCCCCCTGCGAGGTGATCCGCCAGGGGTTGACCTCGCACATGCGCATGCCCGTGGTCGCGAACATGTCCCAGTAGTTGACGAGGACCTGCGAGAGCCGGCTGACCATCGCCTTCGGGCATCCGAGCCGGCCGAGCATCTGGCCGGCGCGGTAGGCGTCCAGGCCGCGGAAGACGTCCACCGGCATGGTGATCTTGTCGTCGTCGGACACCTCTTCGATGTCCACGCCGCCGCGCAGGGACAGCGTGATCGAGGGGCCGAGGGTCAGGGAGTTGTAGGTGATGGCGCTGTACATCTCGAGTTCGGCGGGGACGTAGCGCACCATGTAGGCGGTGCGCGGCAGGCGGCCGTCCACCTCGACGGCCTGCACGCGCTTGAGTTCCCGCTGGGCCTGCACGTAGTCGGAGACCTCGCGCACGACGCCGGCCTTGCCGCGGCGGCCGGTCAGCACGTCCGGCTTGACCACCGCGCGGCCGCCCCACTGCTGCAGGGCGTCGCGGATCCGGTGGCCGGAGGCGTCGGCCGTCAGGTACTCGGGGACCGGGATGGCGAAGCGCCCGGCGAGGTGTTCAAGGAACGTCAGTTCCGTGATCTGTGGAGACATGTCTCTCCTCGCTCCCCTGGCGCCGCTTCAGGTCGACCAGGGCGATGCGGATGTGGTTGACCGACGTGCTGTCGGGTGCGAACAGGAACTCGACCAGCGGCTTGCCGTCGGCAAGGGCCTCGACGGACCGGCGCCGCGACGGCGAGACCACCAGCGCGTCGACGCCGGCGATGAACTCCGAGAGCAGCGGGCCGTCCGGGGCCACCGACTCGGCCAGGCGGCGCGGATCGACGTCCATCTGGCGGAGCGTCTTGTGCATCTCCGCCAGGAAGCGGCGGGAGGCGGCCACCAGCCCGATGCGCGCGTGCGGCGGAATGCGGGCGATGCTCACGATGGTGGGCATCTCCGGCTGCAGGTTCACGCTGACCAGCGGCTTGTCCGAATCGGCCAGCGTGCGGCGCAGCTCGTCGGTGTGGTAGAAGGAGGTGACCACGACGTCGGCGCTGCGCAGGGCGGAGAGGGCGCTCTCGCGGCGGCCGCGCAGGTCGTCCAGCAGCACGGGCACGGTCAGCACGCCGGGCTCCAGGCGCAGGTGCTGCGTGTAGTAGGTGAGCTGCTCCTGGTTGCACTCGACGAAGACCAGGCAGATGTGGTCGAGCATCCGCCGCTTCTCCTTCAGGTAGGCGGCGGTCGCCTCCGCATACTGGTCCAGGTTGAAGCCAAGCGTCAGGGCCTCTTCGGCGGCGTGCTCGATCACCCGGGCCAGGGCCTCGTCGCGGCTGCGGCTCTCGGCCTTGCGGGCAGGGTCGACCACCAGCGTGCCGCGCCCGGCCTCGGCCACGACCAGCCCCTCCCGCTCCAGCTCCGCATAGGCCATGCTCACGGTGTTGCGGCTGACCCTCAGCCTCTGGGCCAGGTCCCGCTGGGGCGGAAGCGCGAGTTCCCGCTCGCCGGTGGAGTTCAAGATGGCCTCGCGCAGGGCCTCCTTGATCTGGACGTAGAGGGCGACGCCGCTCTTGCGTTCGAGCGAGACATGGATCGTCTCGGCTTCCACGGCTCCTCCGGGAAAGGACTAAAGGACCAAGCCTTTACACATCATATCGGCCACCCCGCCCGCCGTCAAGCCTCCCGGGAAAGGCCATCATGCCGGTTGACAAGCGGCGTCTCCGGGACCTACAATCCGACCCTTGCGGTACTGTCCGCCTTTCCTTCAGGGGCATTGCATGGCGAAGAAAGTCGTCATCGTCGAATCGGGTGCCAAGGCCAAGACCATCGCGAAGTACCTGGGCGGCGCCTTCGTGGTGAAGGCGTGCCGCGGGCACGTGCGCGACCTGCCGCGCGGCACGTTCGGCGTGGAGGTCGAGAACGGCTTCGAGCCGACCTACACCACGCTGCCGGAGAGCCGCAGCATCGTGGGGCAGTTGAAGAAGGCCGCCGCCTCCGCGCCCGAGGTCTACCTGGCCCCCGACCCCGACCGCGAAGGCGAGGCCATCGCCTGGCACCTGAGGCACGTGCTGGAGCTGCCCGCCGAGAAGGTGCGGCGCGTCACGTTCAACGAGATCACGCGCAGCGCCGTGCGCAACGCCTTCGAGCGGCCGCGCGAGATCGACATGAACCTGGTCGACGCGCAGCAGGCGCGGCGGATACTGGACCGCATCGTCGGCTACGAGCTGAGCCCGCTGGTCAGCCGGCGGATCGTGCGCGGCCTCAGCGCCGGACGCGTCCAGAGCGTCGCCCTGCGGATTGTCGTCGAGCGCGAGCGCGAGCGGCTGGCCTTCGTGCCGGAGGAGTACTGGGAGCTGACGGCCCTCCTGACGGCCGAGGACGGGGGACCGCGCTTCGAGGCCATGCTCAAGGAACTGAACGGCCAGGACGTGCGCGTCGGCAACGGGGACGAGGCCCGCGCGCTGGTCGAGCGGCTGAGCGAGGAGGCCTTCGGCGTGGCGGACGTCGAGACGCGCACGACGCGTTCGAGCGCCCCGCCGCCGTTCATCACCAGCACGCTCCAGCAGGCGGCCTACAGCCGGCTGCGGTTCTCGACCGCCCAGACGATGCGCCTGGCCCAGCAGTTGTACGAGGGCATCGAGGTCGGCGGCGAGACGGCCGGCCTGATCACCTACATGCGAACCGACAGCACCCGCGTGGCCGACGCCGCCCTGGGCGCCTGCCGCAGCTTCATCGGCGAGACGCACGGGGACGCCTACCTGCCGGCGAAGCCGAACACCTTCCGCAGCCCGCGCGGCGCCCAGGCGGCCCACGAGGCCATCCGGCCCACCGAGGTGTTCCGGCGCCCCGAGGACGTCAAGCCGTTCCTGTCCGACCGCCAGTACAGGCTCTACGACCTGATCTGGCGGCGCTTCGTGGCCAGCCAGATGACGCCGGCGCAGTACGAGGTGACCACCGCCCGCATCCAGGCCGGGCCGGCCGTGTTCGTGGCCCGCGGGCGGCGCATGGTCTTTGACGGCCACACGCGCGTCGGCGGTGCCGACAAGCGCGAGGACCAGGAGCTTCCCGCACTGTCCCGGGGCGACGGCCTCACGCTGGTCGAGCTGACGCCGTCGCAGCACTTCACCCAGCCGCCCGCCCGCTACACGGAGGCCTCGCTCGTGCGCGAGCTGGAGAAGCAGGGCATCGGCCGCCCCAGCACCTACGCGCCCACCATCTCGACGCTGCTGAAGCGCAACTACGTGCGGCGCAGCCAGCGGGCGCTCGAGCCGACCGACCTGGGCATGGCCGTGACCGACCTGCTGGTGGCCAGCTTCCCCCGCGAGATGGACGTCGGGTTCACCAGCCGGATGGAGCAGGAACTCGACGAGGTCGAGGAGGGTAAGCGCGACTGGCGGGCCACCCTGCAGGAGTTCTACGAGCAGTTCCGCAAGGACCTGGAGAAGGCCAAGGCAGGCCCGGCGGCGCACGTCGCCGGCGATTCGCCGGCACCGCCCGCGTGCCCCGAGTGCGGCGAGACGATGGGCGTGAAGTTCAGCCGCAAGGGCGACCGGTTCTACGGATGTCCGCGCTTCCCCGAGTGCAAGGGCACGGCGAGCATCCCGCGCGAGGGCGAGCCCGAGCCGGACCTGACCGAACACGCCTGCGACAAGTGCGGCGCGCCGATGATCCGGCGCGTGGGCCGGCGCGGGCGGGAGTACCTGGCCTGCTCCGCCTATCCGCAGTGCCGCAACATCATGGGACTGGACCGCGAGGGCAATCCCGTCAAGCTGCCGCCCCGGGTGCAGACGACGTTCGCCTGCCCCAAGTGCGGCGCGGAGATGCACCTGCCGGGCGAGGGCGATGCCTCCGAGCTGACCTGCTCGCGCTGCAAGAACACGGCCCCGCTCCTGAGCATCGCCGAAGCCCTGGAGAAGACCGAGATCCCGGACGGGGAGTCGCTGGGAAGCTGCCCGGAGTGCGACGGCCCGATGGACCTGAAGAAGAGCCGCAAGGGCATGTTCCTGGGCTGCCGCCGCTACCCCGAGTGCAAGGGGACGTCGCCGCTGGCCAAGGACACCCTGCCGGCGCCCCAGCCGACCCACGAGCGCTGCGACAAGTGCGGCCGGCCCCTGCTGATGCGCTGGGGGCAGTACGGGCGGTTCCTGGCGTGCAGCGGCTTCCCGCGCTGCCGCAACCTCTGGAAGGTGCCGGCCCGCGGGCGCAAGTGCCCGCGCGAGGGGTGCGACGGCCGGCTGATCCCGAAGGTCGACTCGGACGGGCACGCCTACCTGGGCTGCACCCGCTACCCGGAGTGCGCGCACACCGAACCGGCCCCCGAGCCGGCCCCGAAGAAGGGCAAGTGAGGCGGGGCGCCGCGCGCTCAGTAGTCGACGCGGAAGTCCGAGAACTCGCCGGTCGGCTCGCCCCAGTGCAGGTCCACGCGCGTGACGTGCGCCAGGGGCGGGCCCTGATGGCACCAGACGACCATCTGCTGGACGCGGGAGCGGTCGCCTTCGAACACAGCCTCGACGGTGCCGTCCGGGCGGTTGCGCACCCAGCCGGTCAAGCTCTGCCGCAGGGCCTCGTTGCGCGTCCTGCCCCGGAACCACACCCCCTGCACGCGCCCGTGCACGACCACGTGCGCCCTGACCGGCTTGTCGCTCTCGGCCATGGTCCCGTCTCCGTCGCAGTCGGCCGGTGCCCTTTACTTCGCGCGAGCGGCGGCCTATCATCGCGGGCACCAGTGTAGCGGCCCGGCCGGGCGCCTGCAACGGGCCCTGGCCGGCGGGAGGGCGTGCGTGGAACGGACGCCGCAGCAACCGGTCGTGAATGACTTCGGCGCGATCGCCGACGTCTACGACCACCTTGTGGACTGGGCGCCGTATGGACTTTGGATCGCCGACCTGGAGCCCCGGCTGCGGCGGGCGGGGCTGTCGCGCGGGGGCCGGTTGCTCGACGCCGCCTGCGGCACCGGGCTGTCCACGCTGCCGTGGCTCGAACGCGGCTACCGGGTGGTGGGCGCGGACGTCTCGGAAGGCATGCTGGCGCGCTGCCGCCGGCGCGTCGAGGCGGCCGGGCATCGGGCCGAATTGCTGCGCCGCGACCTGCTGCACCTGGACCCGGGACGGACCTTCGATGCCGTCGTCTGCATCCACAGCGGCCTGGACTACATCCTCGATGACGGCGACCTGGCCGCGGCGTTTCGGTCCATGCGCGGCTGTCTTGAACCGGGTGGCCTGCTTGCGTTCGACAAGTGCCTGGACGAGCCGGAGTTCTACCGCCGGGACTACGGCGAGCGGCGGAACCTCCCCGGCGGCCACGTGGAGTTCCGCTACCACTGGGACCGTGCCGCGCGGCTGATGGAACAGCGCCTGACGCTCGTGCGCGCCACCGAGGGGCGGCCCGCCCGGACGGAGGTGCTCTTCCGGCTGCGCAGCACCCCGCCGAACCTGCTGGTGGCGATGGTGGAGGCGGCGGGGTTCGAGATGGTGGAGCCGCTGAAGCCGTTCACGCCGTCGGACCCCGGCATCGGCATCTTCCGCGCCGTGTGAGGGGCTGAAACGACCGCCAAGCCCCTGCCGGTGCTCTTGAAGAGCTACGGGCCTAACCGACTGCCGGACGCGGCCGGAGCAGTCCCGACTCGACCAGTGCGCTGACCATCTGAATGAGGAGCCCGAGCACGGTGAAGTAGAGGCCCAGCGTGAGGAAGTAGCCGTGCATCCAGATCGTAACGATCATCGACACAGTGAACGCCAGACCCAGGGCGCTCAGCAGAAGGCGGATCATTCCCTGCCGGAGGTGCCGATCCAGAGCGGTGATGCAGGCCAGAAGGGCCGGCAACAGCCCCAGGCACAGTATCAGCCAGCCCAGGAAGCCGACGTTGTAGCCCATCTGATAGGCGCTGACGGAGGCTGCCATCGGGCCTTTGACTTCTATGGAGACATGATTCCATGGAAGCATGAAGCCGACCACGATCAGCAGCGCTCCGACAACCGAGGCCAGCGTGCCAGACCGTATGGGCAGGCGATCGCCGGGCGGCTCGTGTCCCCCCAACGCTTCCAGGAGTTGCGCCGCCTCCTGAGTGGACACCTTGCCCTCAGCGACCATGGCCAGCACCAGCTGTCGGTCGGCCTCGGCTTCTTCCGTGCGAGTGGCCGGTTGATCGAGGTGCTTGCCTGCCCGTCGCAGAGCGGCGTTGCCTGCCCGTCGCAGAGCGGCGACAAGCAACCTCATGCCGGCCGCGATCAGCAGAAGGAACAACGCAGTCACTACAGAGGCGGGCATCAGGTACAACACCCAATACCCATGCACCATGGTCATGGGACGGCCGAACAGGCTCAGGAACGGGAAAACGATCCTCAGGAACGGGAAGACGATCCTCAGGAACGGGAAAACGATCAGAGAGTCTGCTATGCCCGCGATGGCGGCCACTGCGGGACCGTACCCCATCCGCTTCCACCGGAAAAGCGCATAGCCGACCATCCCCGCTGCAGATACCTCAAGGAAGAGGACAACCGACCATATCGGGTCTTCGTTACCCCACCCGCATGCGTACAGCGCACAGGCCAGCAAGAGCGCGCCTGCGAATATCGCGTAAGGCGCCCTGTCCCGTCGAAAGGCAATGCAGACCAACATGATGACGATGATGGCGATGGAGCCCATGGTCCACTCAAGCCACCAGGCAATTTCAGTGTTCGGCATCTCATCTCTCCCCATTAGATTGTCTCTGCAGCAGGTCGACGGCTTCCGCCACGGTCAGGTCGCCCGCCTCGAGCTGGCGGAGGATGCGTGACCGGGCCTCGTTTTCGCTTCCCATTGCAGCCAGGAGCAGGTTTACGGCGTCCAGTTTCTTTGAGACGGTGGGGTAGCTGATGCCCAGCCGTCGCTCGACCTCCTTGATGTTGCCCCGGCAGCTCAAGAACACCTCGACCACGTCCTGAAGTTCGCGCGGGAGCCTGGCCAGGCGGGGGAGGGAGAAGCTGCCGCGGAGTTCAGTCCCGCACGCGTCGCACCGCATTCCAGTGACGCGCATGCTCTCCGAACAGATCGGGCAGGTCGTCACAAACTCTCGGGGCGATCCCATGTCCTCAACCTCAATAAACGTTTGAGAGAAATAATAAACAATCATCTTAACGTTGTCAATATGAATTTCTGAGGGAGTATCATTCATTGATGGGCAGGCCCAGCAGGGGAAGATCGGCGGCCGGGTTCGGCGGAACTATGGGCCGGCGGCCTCACAGAGCTGACCGACGGCGCCGGCCCCGCCGGGCGGCCCCATGCGACGGCGCATTGCGGATGGTCTTCGGCTGTGTTAGCCTCAGAGGATCGTTCCTCTCCAAGGTGATCCCGCCGTGGCCCGCAGGTCCTTCCGGAACGCGCCATTGCCCCCAGCGGGCCGGACCCGCGTGGTCTTCCCGTGGGAACTGCCCACCATCATGCGCAAGCACATCGTCACGGGGGCGATGGGCACGGTCTACGTCTTCCTGCTGGCGGGCATGTACCTGGTTGCGTTCGGCAACCACATCGGCATGGATTACTGGCGGTGGGGGGTGCTCTCCGGCGTCACGTCCTTCACGCTGGTGCTGCAGCTTGTCTCGGCCCTGCTGGTGCGGCGGCTGGCCAACCGCAAGCCGCTCTGGTTCGCCGCGGCGATGGCGGCGCGCCTGCTGCGCGGGGCCGCCATCGTGGCCGCATTCCTGTTGGTGGACGTCTCGACATCGGCCTCCAGCGGGGCGTTCATCCTCCTGCTGATCCTCTCAAGCTGCTTCGACGCCATCGCCGCCCCCCCGTGGCTTTCCTGGCTGGCCGCCCTGATCCCGAGGGACCAGCACGGGGCCTTCATGGGGCGGCGCAGCGCCTGGATCGCCGTGGCGAACGCCTCGGTCCTCGTCCCGATCGGCTGGGCGGTGGACCGATTCGGACAGCACGGGGCGGCCGTGGCACCGCTGCTGGCCGTCTTCGCCTTCGGCCTTGTCGTCGGCGTCCTGGACCTGGTCATCCACCGGACGATCCCCGAGCCGCCGATGGTGCCGACGCAGCCGCGCCCGTTCCGTGAGGCGCTGATGACGGCTCTGAAGGACGCGGAGTTCCGTCCGTGGCTCCAGTTCAACGGGATCTGGACGTTCGGGATGAACTTCGGCGGGGCGCTGGCGACCATCTACTTCGTGGAGGACCTGGGCATCCGGCACAACTTCCTGGGCGGCGCGCTGGTGCTGATCCTGGTGCCTGTGGCGGCCACGGCCCTGTCGGCGCGTCGGCTGGGACGGGCGGTGGACCGGTACGGGGTGCGTCGGATGCTCCTGTACGGGCACTGGCTCTGGGCCGTGCTGCCGCTCTTCTGGGTGTTCGCCACGCCGGCCAACGCGTTATGGATGCTGGCGTTGGGCGCGTTCGTCGGCGGGGTGGGCAGCGAGGGGGCGCTGCTGGCGGCCAACAAGCTGATCCTGCGCCTGCGCCCGGCCGAGGACGTGCCGATGTACGCCGCCGTCTCGACCTGCATCGGGAGCCTGGCCGGGGGGCTCGGGAGCCTGACCGGGGGCCTGGTCCTTCATGCTCTGAGGGACGCGACGTGGAGCGTGGCGGGCCTGACGGTCGGGGGGTTCCACGTCCTGTTCCTGGCGTCGTTTGTGCTCCGGAGCACCTCCATCGTGCTGATCCGGCGCATACCGGAGGTGGCGGACTGAGCCGCGCGGCGCCTCAGCGCGACGCGCGGCCGCCGGTCTGTCGCGCGGGGCGGCCCCGCAGCCGGATCAGGTGGCGCGCCCACTGCACCGCGAAGCAGAGCCGGAGCGCCCAGGCGATGGCGCGCTCATGGACGCGCAGGCGCATCCGCCATGCCCGGAAGGGCGACGTCGCCGCCAGCGCCAGGGGGCCGGCCATGCCCATCCGGCGCCACTCGCTTCGGCTCCACTGCCTCTGGGCGTACGCCGTTCCGATGGCGTGTCGCTCCTGTCGCCGTACCGACCGCAGGAAGGTGGCCGGATACTGCGTCGTCACCACGACGTGCTCCAGGTTGACCACGGGGATCTCCCGGGCGATCAGCTCCGTGGAGAGCTGGAAGTCCTCGGTCGTGTTGAGGGGGTCGTCGTCGACGAGGCGCAGGAGTTCGCTCGGCGCCGCCATGTTGGAGACCGTGGGGTAACGGCGGGAGCCGCCGGGCAGCGCGGCGGAGTTGCGGAGGCGGTCGATCTCCTGTTGCACGCGCACATAGGCGTTCCTCGGGCCGTCGTCCGACTCCACGTGGCCGCTGACCACCCGGTGACCGGCGGCGGCCGCCGCCATCGTCGCGACCCAGTCGACGGGTACCCGGCAGTCGGCATCGGTCAGCAGGATGAGGTCGGCCCGGGCCGTGCGGATGCCCAGGCAGCGCGCCGGGGCCGAGCCGAGCCGCTCGGGGTGTTCCAGCAGCCGCACGGCCGGATGCGCGACGACGGCGTCGAGCCCCCGGCGCTGGTCCGTGCTCAGCCCGTTGAACACCAGGACGGCCTCCGCTTCGCCTTCGAAGGCGTCGATCGAGCGAAGGAGGGCGCTCAGGCACTCGTGCGTGAAGGCGCCTCCCGTGCCCACGGGGACCACGATCGAGACGGTGGGGCCGCGTCCCTCCGTCGGCGGCTCTGGTGCGAGGGACACCGCCTCGTGGTCTGCGGCCGGCGTCCGCATGGCTACCGGCCTCCGGCGGCGAACCGCGCGAGGCGTTCCAGGCCCCGGCGGATCGTCTGTTCGGACGTGGCGTAGGAGAACCGGACGTAGCCGTCCACGCCGAAGGCGATGCCCGGCACGGCGGCCACGTGGACCTGGTCGAGCAACGCCTCGCAGAGTTCGACGCTGTTGTCGACGGGGTGGTCGCCGTAGGTCTTCCCCAGCAGGGCGCGGCAGTCGGCGAAGGCGTAGAAGGCGCCCTGCGGCATGGCGCAGCGGACGCCGGGGATGGCGTTGAGCCCGTCGACGATGAGGCGGCGCCGGCGGTCGAATGCCTCCCGCATCCGGTCCACGGACGCCTGGGGGCCCGTGAGGGCCTCCAGGGCGGCCTTCTGGGCCATGCTGTTGGGCCCGCTCGACAGGTTGCTCTGGAGCTTGACGGCGGCGGCGATGACGTCCCGGGGGCCGGCCGCATAGCCGATGCGCCAGCCGGTCATGGCGTAGGTCTTCGAGACGCCGTTGACGGTGACGACCTTCTCCATGGCCCGCCGGCCGAAGGAAGCCGGGCTGACGTGCTGCAGGCCGTCGTAGATGAGCTTCTCGTAGATCTCGTCGGAGAGGATCCAGAGGTCGTGCGCCAGGGCGATCTCGACCAGGGGACGCAGTTCGTCCTCCGTGAGCACCGCGCCGGTGGGGTTGCACGGGGAGTTCAGGACGAGCAGCCGGGCGCGGTCGGTGCAGGCGGCCTCGAGCCGGTCCGGCGTCAGCTTCATGTCCGGATCGGTGCTGCAGTCGATGGCGACGGGTTCGGCGCCGCACATGCGCGCCTGGTCGGCGTAGCTGACCCAATAGGGGGCGGGCAGGAGCACCTGGTCGCCGGGCTGTACGAGGGCCAGGAGGATCATGTAGATCGTCTGCTTGCCGCCGTTGGAGACGAGGACCTGCTCGGGGGTGCAGTCGAGGGCGTTGTCGGTTCTGAACTTCCGGGCGACGGCGGCGCGCAGTTCGGGCATGCCGGCGGGGGCGGTGTACTTCGTGAAGCCGTCGCGGATGGCGCGGCAGCCGGCCTCCTTGATGTGGTCGGGCGTGTCGAAGTCCGGCTCGCCGACGGTGAAGGCGACGACGTCGACGCCGTCGCGGACCAGTTGCCTGGCCCGGGCGTCGACCGCCATGGTGGCCGATGGTTGGACGTGCTGCGCGATTCTGGACAAGGCCATGTGGCAGTCAGCCTGCGAACGTCCTGTGGGGGTCTCCGGACGCCGTCCGGCCGGGAGCGATCATATTAGCGGAGCAGAGGGCCGTCTGCAACGCGCGGGGCGCGGGTTGAAGCGGGGGTGCTCTCCGGCTACCATGGTGGGTCAGTCAATGCCCCGGGACTTCCTCGCGGAGGCGACATGGCCAAGGGCGGTCAGGTGCAGATTGCCGAGCTGCTGCGCGACTACTGGGTCGGCGATCTGCTGGGGACCGGCGCGCGCAGTCAGATCTACGCCGTCAAGCGCAGGAGCGACGGCTACGACTTCGCCGTCAAGTTCGTCCAGGTGCGCACGGCCCAGGACCGGCGCATCGTCGACCATCTCGAGAACGAATTCCAGGTGCTCCAGGCCGTGCACAACCCCAAGCGGCAGCCCTCGGAGTTCATCATCTTCCCGGTCGAGTTCCGCAAGGTCAAGTCGATGCTCAAGCTCCAGGCCGCCTACCTGGTCATGGAGCGCGCCGGCGGCCGCTCGCTGTTCGACCGGCGCGACTACCCCCTGGAGGACGTGCTGACCATCTTCCGCCAGGCGTGCCACGCCCTGCAGCACATCCACAGCGTGGGCTACGTCCACGCGGACCTGAAGCCGCAGCAGATACTGGTCGACGATCTGAAGATGATCAAGATGATCGACTTCGGCTTCGCCGCGCCGATCGGCTCGAAGCTGGACACGTCCAAGGGCACCTTCGGCTACCTTGCGCCCGAACAGGCCGGCGGCCGGCTGACGGCCAAGACGGACGTGTTCAACCTGGGCGCGGCCCTCTACTGGGTCCTGACCGGCCGGAACCTGCCCTCGATCATGCCCGGACGGCACGACCGCAGCGGGTTCGTGCCCGGCGAGGCGGTCAGCATCCCGCCGCCGTCGGTCCTGAACCCCACGGTGCCCGAGGAGCTGTCCGAGATGGTGCTGCGCTGCTGCCATCCGGACGGGCATGCGCGCCCGACGGCCCAGGAGCTGAAGCGCTACCTCTACGGTCTGGCGCTGCGCCTGGACTACGGAGCGGTCGCCTGACATCACTGAAGTGCTTTGCCGGAAACCACTTGGGACGGGTGTTGACGGGTCGCTGCCGTGTTGTTACACTTAGTGGGCCTGCCGGACGCCGCAGGTGACGTCCGCACGCGTCCGCCCGACGCGCGTCGACCGGCCGCGACGGGCGCACGTCTCCTTCCACTGCCGGGAGGAGGTACATGGGAACCGGCCGCCAGAGTGTCGTCGTTCGACGGCTGCTGCTTGTCGAGAACGAGCGGCACCGGATCGACGAACTGCGCGATGCCTTCGCCGACGACGGCTACGAGTGCGAGGTCGCCCTGGACTTCGCAACGGCGCGCTACATCGTCGGCGAACGGCTGATGGACCTGGCCGTCGTCAACTCCACCCTCGTCGAGATGCCCGACGAGCGGCTCGTCGGCGAGCTGAAGGCGGCCAACCCCGAGATGGCCCTGGTGATCTACCACGGGAAGGCGACCAAGGCGCGGCAGCGGAAGTTGCGCCGTCTGGGGGCGGACAGCTACCTGAGCAAGGCGAGCGACACGATCTCGATCATCCGGGCCGTCCGTTCCCTGGGCGAGCGCCGGGGGACGCGTCCGTCGCCCCCGGCGGCCCCTGCAGATCGATGAAGGCCACCTCGGCCGGGCAGTGCCACCGCACCGGCAGCGTGCGGGCCGTGCCGAACCCCCGGTTGACGTACAGGTGCCCCCACGGCATGGCGTAGAGCCCGCCGGCGAATCCCGCGCTGAAGGGCGGCAGGGCCGCGCGCCAGAGCAGCGGGACGCGTATCTGCCCGCCGTGCGTGTGGCCGCTCAGGATCACGTCCGGCGGGCGCCCCGCCGGCGTCCTGTGCGCGCCCGCCACAAGGTGCGCGGCCGCCGCAAGGTGCGCGGCCAGCGGTGCGTGGGCCAGCAGCAGGGCGCAGTCGGCCGGCTCCGTGGCCGAAAGGGCCGCCGCCGAGTCCGGCCAGCCCAGCGACACGTCGTCGAGGCCGCCGACCAGGACGGTGCCGGACTCCGCGCGGACCATGCGCGACTCGTTCACGAGGAGTTCCACGCCCCAGTCGGCCATCATCGCGCGGAGGGCCGACAGACGCTCGCTGCGCCGCATCTCGCCGTTGCCCCGGCAGGCGAAGGTGCCGAGCCGCCCCCGCAGGCGGGGCAGGAGGGCGGCCGCCACGCGCGCCGACGACGCCTCACGCACCAGCACGTCGCCGGTGAGCGCCACCAGGTCCGGCGCCCGCTCGGTCACCAGGTCGGCCAGCCCGTCCTGGCGCGTGCTGCGGCGGCGCAGGTGAAGGTCGCTCAGGTGGCAGATGCGCAGGGGAGGGCGGCCGGGCGGCAGCGAAGGCACGGTCAGCCGGACGTGTTCCACCCTGGTGCCGTGCGGACGCTGACCGTTTCTCATCGTCGGGCTGCCGATTATAGCGATCCCCTGGCCGGCCCACAACGGCCGTCGGCCTCCGAGGTTTGAGTTCCGGTCCGGCAGCGTCTATAATCCCCCCGTGGCAGTCCGCCCGTGGTTCCGGAGGCGTCGATGGCTCCCCCGATCGTGGCCAGCGTCGATCTGAACGCAATCATGCACAATGCGCGGATGGTCCGCGCACTGGTCCGTCCGGCAGGGCTCTGTGCGGTGGTCAAGGCGAACGCCTACGGACACGGCGCTGCGGCGGCGGCGCACGTGCTGGCGGCGGCCGGCACCGACATGTTCGCCGTGGCGGCCATCGAGGAGGCCGTGGACCTGCGCGAGGCGGGCATCCGCGCGCCGATCCTCCTGTTCGGCGCCCTGGCTTCGAGCGACGTGGCCGAGGTGCTGCAGCATGACGTGACCGCCTGCGTGACCGACGAGCCCTCTGCGCGCGAACTGGCCGGCCGGGCCCGCGCCCGGCACGCGCAGGCGTGCGTGCACGTGAAGGTGGACACGGGCATGCATCGCCTGGGCTTCGATTGGGAGACGGCGGCCGAGGCCGTGCTGCGGCTGGCCGGGCTGGAGGGGCTGCGCGTCACCGGCATCTTTACGCACTACGCGTGTGCCGACGCGGCCGACCCGGCCGTCACCGAGGGCCAGACGCGGCGCTTCCGCTCGGTGCTCAGCCGGCTCGAGCAGGCGGGGATGGCGCTCCCGCTCGCGCACGCGGCCAACAGCGCGACCGTGCTGCGCATGCCGGACGCCCGCTTCGACGCCGTGCGCCCCGGGCTGATCCTGTACGGGATGCGGCCGGCCGCCGGGATGGCCCCGGAGGTGGACCTGCACCCCGCCCTGTGCCTGCGGACGTCGGTGGGCTACTGCCGGCGCGTGAAGCGCGGCGAGGCGCTCGGCTACGGGCACACCTTCACCGCCTGGCGCGATTCGCTCATCGGCGTGCTGCCCGCGGGCTACGCGGACGGCTACGGGCGCTGGTTCTCGAACCTCGGCGAGGTGCTCGTGCGCGGCACGCGCGTGCCGGTCGTCGGCCGCGTCTGCATGGACCAGACGCTCGTGGACCTGACCGACCTCCCCGGTGTGCAGCCGGGGGAGGAGGCCGTGCTCTACGGCCGGCAGGGCGATGCGTGCATTCGCGTGGAGGACATGGCCGCGCGCGTCGGCACCATCCCCTACGAGCTGACCTGCGCCGTGGGGCGCCGCGTGCGCCGGGAGTACGTCCTTAACGGAATGGTCGTGGCGGACGCGGGCCGTGCGGCGTCCATCTCGGCGGACGCGCTCGAACGGCTGGCCACCCTTGCCGCCGGCACAGTCCATGAACACCTTCCTGAAACGCCTGCTTGAGGCCGAACGCGTCGACCTGGCCGGCGCCCTGGCCGGCGCCGGGCCCGACGTGCCGGCCGCCCTGCTCCTGCTTGCGGGCCTGACGCCCGAGAAGTGCCCCCTGACAGAGCACGTTCAGGCGGCCATGGACGCCCTGCTGGCGGACGCGCCGCCCGAGGCCGCCCCGCCCGAGGCGGACGCCGAGTCCGCCCTGAGTCCCTGGTGGACGGCCATGCCGGCGGCCTACGTGGCCGCCGCCTTCCGGCACGTCGGCCTGGCTGAGGTGTGCACGCCCGGGGCGCCGTCCGCGCGGCTGTCGCGGCCGCACGCGCGCGAGAGCGTGCGCGCCATGCGGGAGGTGCTGCGCGGGGGCGGCGTGCCGTTCACCGTGCGCGAGCATGCGGCGTCGCTCATCCTGGGGGCCGGTCGCATCGCCCGGCCGGGCGCCCGTGCGGATGAGACGTGCCGGAAGCTGTCGTGCCGGGCGGACCTGCGGGCGCTCTACCACCTGGAGCGTGCGGAGCTGTGCGCGCTCGGCCGCGGGCCGCACGAGGCGCCCATGCAGCGCCTCGAGGCCTTCCGCGAGCGGGCGGAGCGGTGCGGCGTCTTCGGCGAGCCCTGCGCTCCGCCGCTCTCGGCTGCGGAGGTCCGTGCGGCGGGCTTTGAGGACCCGGTGCAGCGCCACCGGGTGCTCAACGCCCTGCGCTACTTCGGGCTGGTCGCCCGCGTGGACGAGCACGACTGGTTCGTCGAGCGGCTGCAGGAGGAGCCCGTCGTGCCCGGTGGCCGCCTGCACCTTCTGATCGGGCCGGCCGGCTGCGGCAAGTCCACGTGGGCGCGGCTGCACCGGCCCGAGGTCGAGGTGGTCTCGACCGACCGGATGCGCGAGGTGCTGACGGGCGATCCGTCCGACCAGAGCCAGAACTACCTGGTTTTTCAGCGGTGCATGGACCGCCTGCGTGCCCTGCTCGGCGAGGGACGCGACGTGGTGTTCGACGCCACGAACTACTGCGAGGCCGTCCGGGCGCTGCCCGTGCAGGCGGGGCGCTGGTCGGGGGCGGAGATCAGCAGTCACCTCTTCGACGTCGGCCTGGCCGAGTCGCTCCGGCGCAACCTGCTGCGCCCGCGCACCGTCCCGGAGGACGTGATCCGCAAGCAGTACCGCCTCCTGCAGGCGCCGGCCCTCTATGAGGCCGACCGCCAGTACATCGTCGACCCCGACGGGCGCCTCGCCCAGTACTGGCCGTTGCCGGAGGACGGGCAGTGACCGAGTTCATCGGAGAGGAGGTCGAGGTGACCCGGCAGGGCCCTGCCGGGCCGCCCGCGTCGTTCGTCTGGCGCGATCGGCCGTACCGGGTCGCCCGCGTCCGGCGGCGCTGGCGGCATCTGGACCTGCGCCGGCAGTGGTGGCAGCGTCGCCACCGGGATCACTTCGTGGTCGAGGCCGAGTCGGGAGAGCTGTTCGAACTCTACTTCCACCGCGGCTACGGCCGCCGCTACTGGGTGCTCTCGCGGCGCCTTGACACCTGAGGGCGCCGTTGCAGGACGGCGTCCGCTCGAGGCGCACAAGGGGGCTGCTTCAGCGGCCCGCCATGCCTCCCCGGGCGGCGCGTTCGTAGAACTCGCGCTGCATCTCGGGGGTGGCGGCATCGGCCTTGACGGCCCGGATGGCCTGAACGAGCCGTCGGACCTGGGCTTCGATGGCGAAGGCGCCCTTCTCGGCGTTGGCGGCGCGGCCGTCGCCGGCGTAGTGGTTCGGGTAGTTGGCGTACCAGCCAAACGGGCTGCCGAGCCCCTCCAGGGCGTCCTGGCGGCCCAGGCGCCGGCCGGCGTCGGGGTCCTTGATGTCCTCCAGGTGGACCAGTTCCGGGCGCAGGTAGCAGATGCAGCTGCTCTCGGTCTCGCCGCCGTGGCCGCCCTGGGTTTCGAGCATGGCGGCGAGTCGCTCCCGGTCCTCCGGGCCGATCTGGTAGGGGGAGACGGTGTAGGTGAGGTAGTCGCGGGGCTCCTGGAGGAGGGACATGGTCAAGTAGCCGAGCAGGCCGCTGTTGCCGCCGTGGCCGTTGGCGATGATGATCTTGCGGAAGCCGTTGCGGCCGATCTCGTCGAGGACGGCCCGCAGCATCTGCAGGAGCAGGTCATGCGGAAGGGAGATGGTGCCGGGCTGGTGGCGGGCCTCGGCGATCTGGCCGAAGTAGTAGGAGGGGAACACGACGGCCGGTTCCTCTTCGGCGGCGCGCCTGGCGACGGCGTCGATGACGAACTGGTCGGTGCCGAGCGGCAGGTGCGGCCCGTGCCGTTCGATGCAGCCGATGGGCAGGACGCAGACGCAGTCGGCCTGCCGGATGGCCTCCGGCATCCGCTCCGAGCTGATTTCGATCCACTGCATGGTCCTACTCCCTGCGTGCTGGTGTGGCGCAACGACGGGCCCGGCGGCTGCGTCGTGCGGCCGGCGACTCACGTCTCCAGGTACTGCATGATGAACTCCACGACGTCGCCGACCGTCTGCACCTGCAGGGCGGCGTCCTCGTCCATCTCGACGTCGAACTCGACCTCGTAGGCGGCCACCAGCTCGATGCTCTGGATCGACTCGGCGCCCAGGTCGCCCACGAATTCGCTCTCTTCCCGGATGTCGCCCAGGGGGCAGCCGAGCACGTCGGCGGTCACCTCGATGACTCTGTTCAAGACCTCTTCTCTTTCCATTGTGGTCCCTTCGCGCTGGAGTCGCGTGGCCGCGGGCCTCTCCGTCCTGGACGCACGCTGTGATCGCGTTCGATCTTCCCCCTTCGGTCCGTGCGCGTCAAGTTCCCGGCGTGCGCGGACCGGGCCGCCGTCCGGGGCGGTCTACGGCTTCATCGAGTCGAGCACGGCGCGGAGCATGGTGTTGGCCAGCCTGGGGTCCGCCTTTCCGCCGGTCAGGCGCATCACCTGGCCGACCAGCGGCCCGACGGCCTGCTTGCGGCCGGCGTGGTAGTCGCGGACGACGTCCGGGTTCTCGGCGACCACCTGGCGGACGACGGGCTCCAGTGCCGACTCGTCGTTGACCTGCTCCAGGCCGTCCTCGGCGACCAGGGCGGCGGCGTCGCGCCCGGTCTCGATCATGCGGGCCATGAGGTCGCGGGCGACGGCGGCGTTGATCGTGCCGGCGTCGAGGAGGCGGACGAGGCCGGCCAGGCGTTCGGGGCCGAGTTCGAACTCCTCGATGCCGATGCGGCGCTCGTTCAACTGTGCGAGCACGAGGTTCATGATCCAGTTGGCCAGGCTCTTGGGCGCGTTGTGCGTCTCCAGGCACTGCTCGAAGTAGTCGGCGACCTCGCGCAGGTCGGTCAGGACGTCGGCGTCGTATGCGCTCAGCCCGTGGTCGCGCTGGAAACGCTCGCGGCGTTCGACGGGGGCCTCGGCCAGGCGCGTGCGCACGCGTTCGAGCATCTCGTCGGTGATCTGGACCGGCAGCAGGTCGGGGTCAGGGAAGTAGCGGTAGTCGTGCGCCTCTTCCTTGGTGCGCATGCGGGCGGTGCGGCCGGCGGTCTCGTCCCACAGGCGCGTCTCCTGGGCGACGGGCTCCCCGGCGGCGAGGCGGCGGGACTGGCGGGCGATCTCGTATTCGAGGGCGCTGCGGACGGCCTTCATCGAGTTGAGGTTCTTGATCTCCACGCGGGCGCCGAGGGTCTGCGCGCCGGCCGGGCGCATGCTGATGCTGGCCTCGAACCGCAGGGAGCCTTCCTGCATCTTGCAGTCGGAGACGCGGTTGTGGAGCAGCGTTCGGCGCAGGGCCTGCATGTAGGCGTCGGCCTGCTGGACGGTGCGCATGTCGGGGGCGCTGACGACCTCGAGCAGCGGCATGCAGGCGCGGTTCAGGTCCACGAGGCTGTAATCGGCGCCGGGCACGCCGGCGTGCAGGTTCTTGCCGGCGTCTTCTTCCAGGTGCACGTTCGTGATGCCCACGCGGAGGGGCTGGCCGTCAACGCGGATCGTCAGGGCGCCGTCGATGCCGAGATTGCAGGTGTTCTGGGAGATCTGGTAGTTCTTCGGCAGGTCGGGGTAGTAGTAGTTCTTGCGGTCGAAGAACGTGGTGCGGTTGACCGTGCAGCCCAGGGCGAGCGCGGCCTGCAGGGCCAGCTCGAAGGCGCGCACGTTGAGCACCGGCAGCGCGCCGGGCAGCCCCAGGCAGACGGGGCAGGTCTGCGAATTGGGGGGTTGGCCGAACCGGGTGCTGCACGGGCACCAGAGTTTGCTCTCGGTGAGCAGCTCGCAATGCGTCTCCAGGCCTATGACGGATTCGTAGTCCATCGGTCCTCCGGGCAATGGGCACACGGGGGTTTCAATGGTATACCGGCCGGCGAGGCCGGTCAACGGACTTCGTGCCGCCGGGCGTCGGCGCAGACGCCGCAGCCGGAGCAGGGCCCGGTGAGGCAGTCGGGGGTGACCAGGGCGCGGTGGGCGCGTTCGCGTTCCTGGAGCAGGAACTCGGGGCGCAGGCCGAAGTCCAGATGCTGCCACGGCAGGACCTCGTCGGTCGGGCGTTCGCGCAGGGCGTAGAAGGCCATCGAGAGCCCCTCGGTGTCGAAGGCGTCTTGCCAGCGCTGGAAGGAGAAGTGCTCCATCCAGGCGTCGAACTGCCCGCCCGCCTCGTGGACGCGCCGGAGCACGCGGCCCAGGCGCCGGTCGCCCCGGGCCAGCGCGGCCTCCACCAGGCTGGTCTCGACGTCGTGGAATCTGTGCCGGATCGCCTTGTGCCGGGTGGCCTTGCGGATCAGGTCGCGCGCGCGCAGCAGGTAGTCGGGCGGGGCCATCGCCTCCCACTGGAAGGGGGTGTGGGGTTTGGGGACGAACGAGGCGATGCTGACGTTGACGCCGGCGCGGGGCAGGCCGGCGTCGCGGCCGGCGGTGCTGACGGCCTCGCTCAGGTCGGCGATGGCGCGCAGGTCCTGGTCGGTCTCGGTGGGCAGGCCGATCATGAAGTAGAGCTTGATGTGCCGCCACCCCTCGCGGAAGGCCGCGCGGGCGCCTTCGAGCAGTTCTTCGTCGGTAACCGGTTTGTTGATGACCGCACGCAGCCGCTCGGTGGCCGCCTCGGGGGCGACGGTCAGCCCGCTCTTGCGCACCTGTCCGAGCAGGCCGGGCAGCAGGCGCAACTGGTCGCCGACCCGCAGGCTGGAGAGCGAGAGGGCCACGCCGTGCGGTGTGGTGAGTTCGCCCATGCGCTCCAGGAGGCGGTGGAACTCCGGGTAGTCGCTCGAGGAGAGGGAGGCCAGCGCGATCTCGTGGTGTCCGGTCTTCGCGTAGGCTTCGCGCGCCAGGGCCGTCAGTTGCCCGGGCGGGCGCGGGCGGAGCGGCCGGCGCAGCATGCCGGCCTGGCAGAATCGGCAGCCGCGCACGCAGCCGCGCATGATCTCCAGCGTGATACGGTCGTGGACCGTCTCGACGAAGGGCACGATCAGGTCGGTGGGGTAGTGGGCCTGGCCCAGGTCGGCCACCTTGGCCGCCCGGATGCGTGCGGGCACGCCGTCCCCGGCGGGCCGCACGGCCGAGACGGTGCCGTCGGCGTTGTAGCTCACGTCGTAGTGGCCGGGCGCGTAGACGCCGGTCACGCGGCGGGCGGCCTGGAGGACGATCTCTTCGCGCGGTCGCCCCTCCGCCTTCATCCGGCGCACAAGGCGGGCGAACTCCGCGATGCTCTCCTCGCCGTCACCGAGGAAGAACAGGTCGATGAAGTCCGCCATCGGCTCGGGAGACGCCGCGCCCGGGCCGCCGGCGATGACGATCGGGTCCTCCGGGCCGCGTTCGGTGCGCCCCAGGGGGATGCCGGCCAGCTCGAGCATGGCCAGGACGTTGGTGTAGAGCAGCTCGTACTGGAGGCTGAAGCCCACCACGTCGAACTCGCGCACGGGGCGGAAGCTCTCCAGGGCGTAGAGCGGCACGCCGTGCTCGCGCATCTTCGCCTGCATGTCGGGCCAGACGGCGTAGGCGCGTTCGGCGGCGGCCCAGTCCAGGCGGTTGACGACCGAATAGAGGATCTGGCCCCCGAGGTGGGACATGCCGATGCCGTAGAGGTCCGGGAAGAGCAGGGCGAAGGAGACGTCGACCCGGGCGGGGTCCTTGCGGATGGAGTTCTTCTCGCCGCCCAGGTACCGGGCCGGGGTCTCGACGTCGGCGAGGATCCGCTCATCCAGCAGGCGGCGGATGCGGTCCGGATCCGTCACGCGAGGCTCCATGGCAGGCTCCGTCGTGCAGGGTCGGGAAGGCGCCGTTCGGCCGGCGGGCGCGGCGCCGGAGCGGGCTGGGGATGCGCCGGGGGGCATCTGAGCCTGCGTCCAGTCTATCAGACGGGCGTCCTGGAATCCACCGACGGGGCGGGCCGTCGTCTCTTACCGGGGCGATTGTGGAGGATTACGGTCTTGCGCGGGTGCCGGGCGGGCTGTAGAATGGACCCCTGGGGACAGGAGACCATGGCACGTCAAACCGTCATTCGTGGAACGGTGAGTCTGCGTTGCGTGTGCGGCCGCACGGTGGAGTTCGAGCAGGGGCTGCTCGGGCGCGTCTTCCGCTGTCCGCACTGCGGGCGACTCCTGCGGCCGGCGCTGCAGTTCCTGCTGATCGACCGGCGTATGGCCCCCAATCTGACCGCCCAGTGCGCCTGCGGCCACTTCGTGGTGGAGGAACGCGGCCGCGTCGGGGCGCGCGTGCGGTGCACGGCCTGCGGGGCCCAACTGATCATGCCGCAGCCGACCGTCAGCTTCGGGGCCGCCCCGGTCGCGCGCGTGCCCCGCAAGGCGCTCCAGGAGCGCATGAAGCGCTCTGCGCGGCCGCACGAGCGCGTGCCGCCCAACGTCGAGCGGCTCACGGCGCCCGTGCCGCCGGTCGCCTCCACCCTGCGCCCGGGCGAGACCGTCTGCGTCAACCCCGAGTGCGGCGCGCTGCTGACGCCCCGCGCCATCGTCTGTTCCCGGTGCGGCACAAACCGCTTCACCGGCCAGCGCTACACCGGACCCGGGCCGGCGGGGGATCCGCGCGGCCGGTGGCTGCCCGTGTGACGCCGCTCACGGAATCGGCCCGGCGACGGGCCTCCCCGATAGGATCAGCGAGGACGGAGCCGTTGTCATGGGATCGCAGCCGGTGCTTGCGCTGCAGGAGTGGGAGCAGTTCGTGTTGCCGCACAGCCTGCGGCTGCTGGGCGAGTACCAGCACCTGATCGGCGCCGGGGCGGTCGTGGCCGCCACCAACCTTCGCCTTCGCGTGACTGCGGAGGCGACCGGCGGGCCGCCGGCCATCGAACTCGGGCGCTGGGCCGATACGGACACGGGCTGGTCGCCCTTCGAGGGCGATTCCATCGCCGCCCGGGTCGTTTGCTGGGAACGGGCCCTGCAGGTGGCCGTGGACGGGGAACCGGGCGCCCTGCACGGGCTGGCCGTGCGGCTGGACTTCGGCCCGCTCGCCGGCCTGGTGCCGGCCGACGTGCTGGCCGCCTCGCCGGCCGTGGCGCTTGCGCTGGCGGTGGCCGGCACGGGCTTCCGAGGCGAGGGCGACAGGGCCACGGCCGAGGACCTGGCCCGCCTGGCGTGCCGCATCAAGGCCCTGGCCGATCCGCCCGGCACCTCCCACGCCGATCGGTTCCATGCGGAGATGCTCCAGAGCATCCTGGGCGGCGTGGCGTTCGTGAGCTCCGAAGGCGACCGGCTCAACGTGCAGCCCCTGCTGCCGCCCGACTCTCTGCTGCTGGGCGTCGTGCCCGACCCGCAGGCGCCGCCGGTGGCTCCCGAACCGCTGGCCCGGGTGGCCGAGGCCCTCGCGCGGGTGCGGGGGCGCAACGGCCGCCTGGCCGGAGGCGATGAGGGGATGGCCGAGCTGTTCCGCATCGGCAGGGACGAGCTGACAGATGAACAGACCGGGCTGCTCTACGGGCTGATGCGCGTGCGGGAGATGGCCGACGGCTTCCTGGAGGGGCTCGGCGACGAGGTTGTGGACAACGACCGGCTGGCCGAGATCTGCGACGAGGAAAGCGCCATCCTGACCGACTACCTGGGGCTGGCCCCGGGGCCGTATGCGGCCGTGCGGGCGGCCGCTTCGGAGGCCGGCGCGCTGGGCCTGCGCCTGACCTGGGCCTTCGGCGGATGCCTGGCCGCCCTGATCATCGCGCCCGGCCGCAGGGAGCAGGTCGGCGAGGCGCTCGCGCGCCGATTCCCGCGCGCGAGCTTCCTGGTCATCAACGTCGAGCCGGAAGGCCTGCGCCCGGCCCCCGAGGAGGACGACTGGGATCCGGGTCCGTAGAGGCTTCAGTCGGCCGCGCCGGTCATGGCCGCCTCGGCCGGCGCCGGAAGTTCCGCCTCGCCGGGCCCCGTCGGGGGCATGCGGCTCGGGTAGACGAGGGCGATGGCCTGGATCGGCAGGCTCTGCACGAACGGCGCCTCCTGCTGGAAGTCCTCACGCAGCCGCGTGTGCAGCAGGTAGGCGGCCTCCGGCGGGCCCACCAGCAGGAGCAGGTCGTTGACTTCCTGCAGGACGCCTGTCTGCCCGGGCGGCACCCAGCCGCCCATAACGTCCGGAATCAGCGTGTAGCCGCCGGCCAGGCCGGCCAGTTCGGCCAGCAGCGCATCCCGCTGCGGCGCCGACGAGGTGCCGTCCGGCAGCAGTTGCGGGAGCGCTGCGATGTGCAGCATCCGCCCGCTGCCGAACTGGACGGTGATCTGGGGCTGGTTCGCCGAGTTGAGCAGACAACCCGGAGCGGCGACCAGCAGGGCGGCGACAGCGACCACCAGGACGATCCGATGCACCCGTGAACGACGCATGGACATCTCCTCCAGTGTGAGGGCCACCGACGCCCGGCCGGGCTCCCGGACCGTCGAGCGCCGTGCGCACGCGCACGCGGCGGCGTCTCCGGGGCTCTGCATCCGGGCGCCGTACATGCGATGGTGGGCGCAGCAGGACTCGAACCTGCGACTTCTACCGTGTGAAGGTAGCGCTCTCGCCACTGAGCTATGCGCCCACCGAACGCCCCTCAGTATAGCGGGGCCGCCCCCCGGCCGTCAACTGGCGCTTGCGCGTCCGGCGCTACGGCTCCGTGTGCCCGCCCTGCGCCCCGATGGCCACCGCTTCGGCCAGGGCGCTGAGCAGCAGCAGGGGCAGGATCACGGCGGCGTAGGCGGCGGCGCGCGCGCCCAGGGCGTGCGGGTAGGACGCGGCGCCGGACCGGACGGCATGCCCCATGCTCATGCCCATCGCCAGGGCGAGCCAGAAGCAGGGCAGTTCGAGCAGCAGCACGAGCAGGCCGCACGCGGCGGCCAGTCCGGGGGGCGGTCTCCATCGGTCGTCGGCGGGGCGCAGAGCGCCCAGGAGGTTCCCCCGGCCGGCGACGGCGCTGACGACGCAGACGTTGAAGCCCGTCCAGAGTGCGAAGAGCTTCGGCAGAACGGGGTGGATGCCGGAGGCCATGTACAGGAAGATCGCCAGGCCGTTGAACCCGAAGATGACGGCGGCCACGCGCAGGATGCCGGGCGCCGGCCCCATGAGGCGCACGAGGAACCGGAGCATCGCCAGGGGCAGGCGGGCCAGCGCCTGCCACCGGTAGCAGACCGCCGGGCCGGCCGCGAAGGCCCCGGCGGCGAACAGCAGCGCGGCGTGCACGGCCAGGCGCGCGTGATCGCGAAAGACGAAGCTCAGCATCGGCGTGCCCTCACGCCTGGCGGCGCGCGCACTCGACCGTGTGCTTCAGGAGCATCGCGGTCGTGACGAGGCCGACGCCGCCCGGCACGGGCGTGATCATCGAGGCGCGCTCGGCGGCCGCGTCGAACTCGACGTCGCCGACGATCTGCGTCTTCGTCTTGCCGTCGACCTTGACCCTGGCGCGGTTGATGCCGACGTCGATGACGACGGCGCCCTCGCGGACCATGTCGCCCGTGACCAGGCCCGCCTTGCCGGCGGCCACGATCAGGACCTCGGCCCGGCGCGTGTGCGCGGCCAGGTCGCGCGTGGCGATGTGGCAGCAGGTGACCGTCGGCGACTCCCGGATCGACTGCAGCAGCATGACCACCATGGGCTTCCCAACGATCTCGCTGTGGCTGACGACGACCGTTTCCTTGCCCTTCAGGTCGACCCCGGCGTGGCGGAGCAGGGCGACGACGGCGTGGGGCGTGCACGGGCCCAGCGAGAGGTCTCCATAGAAGAGCCGGCCGATGTTGGCGGGGTGGAGACCTTCGACGTCCTTGTCGGGGTGGATGGTCTGCTGGACGTGGCGCGAGTCGATGCCCTCGGGCAGCGGCATGAGCAGGATGACGCCGGTGGCCGCCGGGTCGGCGTTGAGGCCGGCGACGTGGGCCTCCAGGTCCTTCTGGCTCGAGTCGCGAGGCAGTTCGTGCAGTTCGTAGGCGATGCCCACCTCGCGGCAGGCCTTCTCCTGGTTGGCGGCGTAGTACTTGGCGCCGGCGTTGTCGCCGAGGACCACACCGACGAGTTTCGGCGTCCGGCCGAGCGTCCGGATGTCCGCCATCGCCTGGTCCTTGATGGCGTCGGCGATCGGCTTCCCCTTGATCAGCTTTGCGCGCATGGCGTGTTCTCCGGCCTCTGGCGGCGCACGGCGGGCCGTGTGCGGTCACCGGCCCGAACGCAGCAGCTTCTTGAGTTCCTCTTCGATCCAGTGTTCCGGCCTGGACAGGCAGAAGGCGCCGTGTCCGGGGTAGAGGACGTCCGGCGGGTCCTCCAGAAGTCGCTGCAGCGTGGCCAGGTACGCCTCGGCGTCGTAGTCGGGGCGATTGCGGAACTGCTCCATGGCGGGCGAGCGGACGGCGTCTCCGCAGAACAGCATGCGCCGGCCCTCGCACGTCACCTCGTAGCCGACCGAGTCGGCCGAGTGGCCCGGCAGGGCGAGGGCGCGTATCCGGCAGGTGCCGAGCGTCAGCGTCTCGCCGTCGGCCATCTTGGTGACGGCCCGCACGGGCCGGAAGCGGCGGTGATAGTGGTAGGCGACGGTGGCCAGGCCGCCGGTGCGGAGGGCCTCGGCCGCGGCCGGCCCGGCGAGGACCTCGACGCCGTTGCGCTGCAGGTCGTCGGCGGCGCCGGCGTGCGGCAGATGGGCATGGGTCAGCAACACGTGGGTGAGGTCGCGGGGGTCCATCTCCATCTCGCGGAGGTTCCCCAGGATGCCCGGCAGGCTGTCGCCGCAGCCGCAGTCGATCAGCACGAGGGGATCGCCCGTGTTCAGCAGGTAGGTGTTGCAGTCATTGGCGGGCCAGTCCAGGTACACCATGTTGTAGTCCTGGCCGCCGACGAGGTAGACGGGTCCGATCAGCCGCATCCCCATACCGGAATCTCATCACTGCCAGATGCCATGGAGGCCGCAATCCGAACGCTCGGGCGGCCATTTAAGGCGATGTTGCCGACGTTGTCAATGGCAGGGCACGGCGGTGCGCAGTGGGTGGCCGGTCAGGCGGGCAGCGTGAGCCGGTAGATGACGAACGCGAGGAGGCCGAGCCCGGACAGCATGCCGATGGCCACCAGCAGCCAGAGGGGGACGGGGAGCGCGTGCTTCCTGCGGTGTTCGATGTAGGCGCCGACGAGCCCGCGCGGCCCGACGTTGTCGAACAGATCCAGTGAGCCGTTCGGCGCCTCCGGCTCGGGGGCGGCGTCGGCGGCCGGGTCTTCGTCGGAGTCGACTGTGAAGGGGCCCTGGGGCAGGGGGACGGCGCGCGTGGGGTCGGAGTCGGGCGGGGCGTCCGCAGCCGCCGTCTCGGCCTGCGGATCACGGGGGAGAGGTGCCTCAGCCGGAGGGGCCTGGGTCCGCGGGGCAGGGCGGGGCCGAACGGGCTGCGGCGGGGGCGCCGGCGGCGAGGGGGCCTGGCGTGCGGACAGGACGGAGAACGTGGCGACCGAGACTTCCACATGGGTTCCGCATCGGCGGCAGGTTCCGGACGGCTTCCGTTCGTCTTCGTAGACGGACAGCGAACCGCCGCAGACGGGGCAGGTCAGTTCCACCTGTTCCATGGGACTCTCTCCGGAAGCCTTCACGCGTCTGCATGTGAGTATACCATCTGCGGCGGCTCTGAGTATGCGCTATGGGGGGGGCGGGCCTGTCATACGCGGATAGTAATGTCCGGTCTTCGGCGGATAGAAATGTCCGCTTTCCTTCGGGTGGAAGGAGAGCGGATGGAGGGAGACCGGATCGAGATGAGCCAGAAGGAGCGGGATCGGCTCA